>NZ_JBOFRH010000524.1:0-28768 GCF_051650925.1 Plesiomonas sp. | reverse complement strand
TCTTCTGTAGCGTCTGCGCCGCTCAGTGATAAAGAGCATAGCTAAGAGGAGCTTTGTGCTGGCTTGGTGTTTTTCACACTGTTTGTTATCAATAAAACAGTCATAAGGTACAGAGATAAAAAAATAGCTTAGCTATTTTTAGAGTAAAAAGTAAAAAGCGATTTTCTGCCGTTAATGGCTGGAAAATCGCTTTTTTTATTTGTCTGTTTATCGCCTTACGAGCGCAGTTACCGTGACTTCCGTATTACTATGTGAATAAGTAAAAGGGTTACTGACGTTCGTTTTAAGCCTGTTGCAACTGTTGAAGCTGCTGCAGATAAGGTGACATATCGCCTAGTGTGCCGCGTATCCATGCGGGATCATAATAGGTATCTAGGTAACGTTCACCGCTGTCGCACAACAAGGTTACAATTGAACCTTGTTCGTGGTTTGCCCGCATGCGTTGTGCCAGTTGTAGTGCTCCCCAGACATTCGTTCCGGTTGATGCACCGACTTTCCGCCCTACTATTTTCTCTAGCCAGTGAATGGTGGCGATACTCGCTAAATCAGGCACTTGCATCATTTCATCAATCACGCCGCAAATAAAAGAGGGCTCGGCACGCGGGCGGCCAATACCTTCAATTTTACTGCCACATCCGCAGGTCAAATCCCGATCATTACGGGTATAGCAATCAAAAAAGACAGAGTTTTCAGGGTCAACAACCAGCAATTCAGTGGGGTGTGATTTATAACGAATATAGCGGCCAATCGTTGCTGATGTTCCCCCTGTTCCGGCGCTCATGACTACGTAGCGCGGAATTGGGTGCGGTTCTAGCTCCATCTGGCGGAAAATGCTGTTTGCGATATTGTTATTTCCGCGCCAATCGGTAGCGCGTTCGGCATAGGTGAACTGATCCATATAATGGCCGTTCAGTGTTTTGGCTAGATGTTCTGATTCCGCGTAAATCTCTGAGGAGTGATCAACAAAGTGGCACTTTCCGCCATAGAACTCAATTTGGGCAATTTTTGTTTTCGCTGTGGTACGCGGCATGACAGCAATAAAAGGTAAACCTAATAAGCGCGCAAAATAGGCTTCTGAAATGGCCGTGCTGCCTGATGATGCCTCGATAATTGGCGTGCCTTCTTTAATCCAGCCATTACATAAGCCGTACAGAAACAGTGAACGGGCTAAGCGGTGTTTTAAACTGCCGGTTGGGTGAGTGCTCTCATCCTTTAAATAGAGATCGATACCCGGAAAATTCGGCAGTGGCAGTTTTATCAGATGTGTATCAGCGGAGCGTTGAAAATCAGCTTCAATCGCGTGAATGGCACGGTTAACCCAAGATCGAGATGGCATATGTCAGCGTCCAGTACGGTTTTTTATTATCCTACCTAGCTGTGCGAAGAAAAACATTGCTATTATCCCTGTAATTACCTTATCAAGTAGAAAATTTTCCTAAAAAAATCATGTTGGATAAAATAGATCGTAAGTTACTGGCGTTGTTACAGCATAACAGTGCACTCTCTTTGCAGGAGTTGGCTGATACGGTAAATCTGACTACCACACCTTGCTGGAAGCGGTTAAAGCGTCTGGAAGAGAGTGGGGTGATCCGAGCGCGTGTGGCTTTGCTGGATGCAGAGAAAATTGGTGTTGGATTAACGGCATTTGTGCTGCTGAAAACACAAAATCATACCCGTGATTGGTATCAGGCTTTTGTGCAGCAGGTGAGTGAATGCCCTGAGGTGATGGAGTTTTACCGTATGGCCGGTGAATACGATTATTTACTGCGGGTTCAGGTTTCGGGAATGAAGCAGTTTGATACGTTTTACAAAAAATTGGTGAACAATGTGCAGGGGTTGAGTGAGGTAACATCAAGTTTTGCCATGGAGCAGATTAAATATACAACGGCATTGCCGCTCGATTTGCCTGCCGGATAACGTATTAAGTTTACTGACTGCTTGTGATTACATCCGTATGCCGTTGAATGATAACAAATTCAGCGGCATTTTTTTGCAGTGAAAATGTTAATTGTTGTTAACATGTTTATTACATGTAATGCGCTGGCATACACTTAGTGCATTAAAACAGACAGACAGACAATTATTTTGGAATGTAGGTAACTTTTTTTTGGATATTCAGTTTTTTGTAAACTATAAGTCATCTATGGCGGGTAAAACTGAATACAGATGCATACTGAACAAAATTTACCCGTAGATAAAAAACAAAATAAGCCAAGGAAGAGGTTGTTATGTCTAAGAATATCGTTGTGTTGTCTGCTGTTCGTACCCCAATGGGTGGTTTTCAGGGCAGTTTGGGGGGATTTTCAGCCCCACAATTGGGCGCTGAAGTAATTAAAGCAGCAATAGAGCGTGCTGATATTCAAGCTGATCATGTTAATGAGGTATTGATGGGATGCGTATTGCCTGCTGGACAAGGGCAAGCACCTGCGCGTCAAGCGGCATTAGCTGCCGGTTTACCTGACAGTGTACCCTGCACGACAGTGAACAAAGTGTGTGGCTCAGGGATGAAAACCCTGATGCAGGCAGCGGCAAGTTTGCGTACCGGTGAAGCAGATGTAATTGTTGCCGGTGGCATGGAAAGTATGACGCAATCCCCTTACATTCTTCCGGCAGCACGTGCTGGCCTGCGTATGGGGCATGGTGCGGTAAAAGATCACATGTTTGCTGACGGTCTTGAGGATGCTTACAGCGGTAAGCTGATGGGTGTATTGGCACAGCAAATGGCCGATAAGCGTGAAATTTCCCGTGAAGAGATGGATAACTTTGCGATAGCGTCACTGGCAAAAGCAAATAAAGCGATTGCTGAAGGTGCGTTTGAAGCAGAAATAACACCCGTTACCGTTAGCAGCCGCAGTGGTAATACGCTGGTGGCCGTTGATGAGCAGCCGGGGAATGCTAAACCTGAGAAGATCCCAACGCTGCGCCCTGCCTTTGCGAAAGAGGGAACCATTACTGCCGCAAATGCTAGCTCTATTTCTGATGGTGCTGCGGCGCTGGTATTGGCAACGGAAGAGTATGCCGCCCAGCAAGGTTGCAAGCCGTTGGCTCGGATTGTCTCTTATGCATCACACGCCCAAGCACCTGAAGAGTTTACCGTAGCACCGGTAGGCGCTATTCGAAAAGCAATTGATCAGGCAGGTTGGTCGGTAGATGATATTGACTTGTTTGAAGTGAATGAAGCTTTTGCGATGGTAACTCTGCTGGCAATTAAAGATGTCGGTTTAGACAGTGCGAAAGTGAACGTACACGGTGGTGCATGTGCATTAGGGCATCCGCTGGGTGCTAGTGGTGCGCGTGTTGTGGTTACTCTGATCCACGCCTTGCGTCGCTACGGTAAAAAGCGTGGTTTAGCGGCGCTGTGTATCGGTGGTGGTGAAGGTATTGCCATGACAGTTGAGCTGATTGATTGATTTTAAAATCATACGCTTGAGTTGTTTTCTGCGCAAAAAATACAACGATTACGCTTTCATTTTTCAGGCTTAATCAGTATGTAATGTTATGCAATTAAAAGGCTTCATTTTGAAGCCTTTTATCTTATATGAATCATGGCATCTGTCCGATGGCTACGGTATTCTAGGCGTCTCTTTCCTCTGCTTTCCTATCACCATGAAATTGTTATTTGCTTCTGATCTGCATGGCTCGGTTGAGGCAACTGAGCGGGTATTACAACGGTTTGAACAACATCAGGCTGACTGGCTGATTTTACTCGGTGATCTGATGTATCACGGCCCACGTAATCCGCTGCCTGCGGGTTATGCTCCCGCACAAGTTGCTGCGCTTTTAAATCCCTATAAAGATAAAATTATTGCGGTGCGTGGCAATTGTGAGAGTGAAGTTGATCAGATGCTGCTACATTTTCCGGTGATGGCAGATTACCAGCAGGTTTTACTGCCTGCGCGACGGATATTTTTAACGCACGGACACCTGTATAACCCGCAGTCACTGCCACCACTTGCCGCGGGAGATATACTGGCGTATGGGCATACGCACCTTCCGGTGGCTGAAATGTCAGGGGATATTATTGTATTTAACCCCGGTTCAGCGGCGCTGCCGAAAGGCGGGTTCCCGGCAAGTTATGGTTTGCTGGCGGATAATCGGTTACAGGTATTGGCACTAGACACTCAGTCTGCCATTGCTGCTATCACAATTGACGCTTAATGATGATAAGTCAAGGATCGAACCTGATGGATACACTGGTGCAAGAGTGGGTTGATGTTGTGGATGAAGAGAACCGTGTGACAGATACGGTGTCTCGGCAGCAGGTTAGAGAGCAAAACCTGTGTCACCGTGCCACCTATATCATTGTGCACGATGGCATGGGTAATATTTTAGTTCAGCGTCGAACCGAGGGTAAAGATTTCTACCCCGGTTGGCTGGATGCGGCTGCTGGCGGTGTGGTGTCGGCGGGCGAGAGCATGAGTGAAGGGGCTAAGCGTGAAGGGGAGGAGGAGCTAGGTATTGCTGGCATTCCATTCCTTGATCATGGCAGTTTCTATTATGAGTCTGAAGATTGCAAAGTGTGGGGCGGGTTGTTCAGTTGTATCAGCCGAGGGCCATTTGCACTGCAAGAGTCAGAGATTGCAGAAGTGATGTGGATGTCTCTTGATGAGATAAACCAGCGTCGCCGTGAAATCACGCCAGATACTCGGGTTGCGCTTGATTTATGGCTTAACCGTAATAGCGGTGAGCTTTTTACTGAAAAAAGTCAGTAATTAACCGATTTAATGGCTGGGGTTAAATTCGAGCTAAGTGCAGACAATAAGTGCAGACAATTTTAGGCCGGATACGCATTAGGTAAAACGTGGTTCGGGTATTAAATCGCGAATAAAAAAACCGGCTATCAGCCGGTTTTTTGTATTTCAGACAGAACAATAATTACTGTTGTGTCGCCTGAATTGCAGTCAGTGCGATGGTGTAGACAATATCGTCAACCAGTGCGCCGCGTGACAGGTCATTAACTGGCTTACGCATGCCTTGCAGCATTGGGCCGATAGAGACCAGATCAGCTGAACGCTGTACTGCTTTGTAGGTGGTGTTACCGGTATTCAGGTCTGGGAAGACGAATACGGTAGCTTGACCGGCTACTTTTGAGTTTGGTGCTTTTGATTTTGCTACGTCAGCCATGATAGCGGCATCGTATTGCAGTGGGCCGTCGATCATCAGATCTGGGCGTTTTTCTTGTGCAATACGGGTTGCTTCACGAACTTTCTCTACATCACTACCTGCACCTGAAGTACCGGTAGAGTAAGAGATCATGGCAACACGTGGGTCAATACCAAAGGCAATAGCAGACTCTGCAGATTGAATCGCGATTTCAGCCAGTTGCTCAGCGGTTGGATCTGGGTTGATTGCACAGTCACCGTAAACCAGTACTTGGTCAGGCAGCAGCATAAAGAACACAGAAGAAACCAGTGATGCACCCGGTGCTGTCTTGATCAGCTGCAAAGGTGGGCGAATGGTGTTGGCTGTGGTGTGAACCGCGCCAGATACCAGACCATCAACAGCAGAAGCTTCCAGCATCATTGTGCCCAGAACAACGGTGTCTTGCAGTTGTTCACGTGCAACAACTTCGGTCATACCCTTGTTTTTGCGCAGTTCAACCAAACGTGGAACGTAGGTTTCAATGACGTCAGCAGGGTTAACAATTTCGATACCCTTGCCCAGTGTTACGCCCTGAGAAGCAGCAACACGTTGGATCTCTTCTGGGTTACCCAGCAGGATACATTCGGCAATACCGCGCTCGGCACACAGTGCTGCAGCTTTGATAGTACGTGGCTCATCACCTTCTGGCAGAACAACACGCTTACCAGCTTTACGGGCTAGTTCAGTCAGTTGGTAGCGGAATGCTGGTGGAGACAGACGACGTGAACGGCTTGATGCCGCAGTCATTGACTCAATCCACTGGCCATCAATGTGTGAGGCGACGAAATCTTGAACTTTCTCGATCCGCTCTTTGTCGTCTACTGGCACTTCCAAGCTAAAGCTTTGCAGGCTCAGAGATGACTGCCACGTGTTGGTTTTTACGCCAAATACAGGCAAGCCGGTTTCAAATGCACGGGCACACAGCTCACGCACCTGAGGTTCGATAGCGTAACCGCCAGTCAGCAGCAGAGCGCCAATTTCAACGCCGTTCATGGCTGCTAGTGAGGCTGCAACCAGAACATCAGAACGGTCTGCTGAGGTGACAAGCAGTGAGCCAGGGCGGAAATGTTCAACCATGTGCGGAATGCTACGCGCACAGAAGGTGACATTCTTAATACGACGGGTATTGATTTCACCTTCGTTGATGATTTCAGCATTCAGGTGCTTGGCCATATCAATTGCACGGGTGGCAATCAGGTCAAAGCTCCAAGGCACACAACCCAGAACGCGCAGTGGGCTGTTGGCAAACAGTTGCAAAACTTCAACGTTAGCTGATTTTGCTTTGCTGCTGTCATCAAAAATTTCAGACAGGTCTGGGCGAGTACGGCCCATTTCATCAACCGGTGCGTTCAGTTTGTTAACAATCACGCCTGCGATAGATTTGTTTTTCAATCCACCGAAGTTAGAGCATGCCACTTCAAGACGCTCTTTGAGCTCTTCAGGGGAATCGGTGCCCGGAGTGATAACAAATACGATTTCTGCGCCTAATGTCTTTGCAATGTCAAAGTTGACATTGTTTGCAAAAGACTGCTTACGCGTTGGCACTAAACCTTCGATCAGAACGGTATCAGCATCTTTAGTTTCTTCGCTGAAACGCGCAACAATCTGCTCAAGCAGTACATCAGTCTGGCCACTGCCGATTAGGTTTTCGGCAAAGCTCAGGGCAAACGGCTCGATAGTTTTTACTGTGCCGTTAGCGTTGATGATGCTGCTGGTCAGATCCGGCTCAGTGCCGCCCTGACGTGGCTGGCAGATAGGTTTGAAGAAGTTGACGTTAACGCCTTTGCGCTCCATCGCGCGTACAACACCTAGACTGACGCTGGTCAGACCGACACCGGTGCCGATGGGAACTAACATGATGGTACGGGACACGGCTAAACCTCTATTCGGTTGGGCTAGAATGCAAAAAAGCACCGCCAGCAGAGCTGACGGTGCGGAAGTCGTTGATTATGCAGTCAGACGTGCAGCGTCTTGTGCAATCACCAGCTCTTCGTTGGTTGGGATGACCAGAGCAGGGCGACTGTTGGCAGTGGCAATGTTGCCAGACTTACCAAAGCGTGCCTTCAGGTTGCCTTCTGGATCAATTTCAAAACCCAGAACAGCCAGTTTCTTCATGGTCAGTTCGCGAACCAATGCTGAGTTCTCGCCGATACCACCGGTGAAGATGATAGCGTCAAGACGGCCTTCCATTGCAGCAGCATAAGATGCTACGTATTTTGCTAAACGGTAGCAGAATACATCCATAGCACGTTTCGCGTTCTCTGCAGTTTCGTAGTTATCTTCAACGTAACGGCAGTCGTTAGAAACTTCGGTCAGACCCAGCAGGCCTGATTTTTTGGTCAGCATTTCGTTGATTTCAGCAACAGACATGCCCATTGCGTCGTGCAGGTGGAATACGATAGCAGGATCGATATCACCTGAACGCGTACCCATAACCAGACCTTCTAGTGGAGTCAGACCCATAGAAGTATCAACACACTCGCCGTTACGGATAGCAGCAACAGATGCGCCGTTACCCAGATGACAAGTGATAACATTCAGCTCTTCTACCGGCTTGTTCAGCACTTTTGCTGCTTCACGGCTTACGTAGAAGTGGCTAGTACCGTGTGCACCGTAACGGCGGATGTGCTGTTCGGTATACAGGCTGTATGGTACTGCGTACAGGTATGCTTCTTGTGGCATAGTCTGGTGGAACGCAGTGTCAAATACTGCAACGTTTTTGTCTGCCAGATTCGGGAATTCTTTTAGTGCTTCTTCGATACCGATCAGGTGGGCAGGGTTGTGTAGGGGAGCAAAAGGAATCGCAGCTTTGATGCCGTCGATAACGTCAGCGTTGATCACAGCAGATGCGGTGAAGTTTTCACCACCGTGAACAATGCGGTGACCGATAGCGGTCAGGTTAGCAGAGAGCTCCGGCTTCTGCGGCAGAATGGTGTTCACGATGTGGCTCAGTGCTTCTGCGTGTGCAGCGCCTGCACCCAGCTCAGCTTCGTGTTTTGCACCATCCATTTTCCACTTGATACGGGCTTCCGGCAGGTTAAAACACTCGGCCAGACCAGAGAGATGCTCGTCACCTGTTACTGCATCAATGATGGCGAACTTCAGTGAGGAACTACCGCAGTTTAAAACCAGAACCAGCTTGCTCGACATGAGAAAGTACCTATACGTCTAAATCGGATGATCATGACATGAACAAATCGCGTACAATCCTAAAATCGTAGTGCATTATTGGGAAACTTGCTTATCTTAAGCAAAAGTATGTTTCTCCGATAATCAGACACAGAAAAGTAGATGACACCTGCTTTATATACGACTATGGTTGAATTGATCTGCTCATGCTTGTGTGAGCGCATAGAATAGCGATACTTACCGCAGATCACAAAATAAATTGAATAAAGAAGCTTAATTTTAATCAATTTTTACTTAAATATTTTAATCGTTGCACTTTTTTTTGAATCGGAGGGCGTATGAGTGATGTGAGTCCGAGTTGGATGCAGCTGCTCCGGGATGGGCAAACGTACATGAAGTCGTGGCCAGCAGAGAAGCGTTTGGCGATGATTTTCCCCGAGCCCCGCATAATCAAAACAACGAAGTTTGCACAACGTTTTATGCCGGCATTGGCGGTGTTCAGTGTGGCATGGCAGATGTCTGTGGGTGGTGGCGATAATATGGCGATTGCTGTGATCGTGGCGCTGTTTTCGCTCAGTTTGCCGTTGCAAGGCTTGTGGTGGTTAGGAAAACGGGCAAATACACGCTTGCCGCCCTCTTTGACCCAGTGGTATAGAGATATCTACCATAAAATGCAAGCGGGTGGGATGGCGCTGTTACCGGTAGCCAGTAACCCTCGTTATCAGGAATTGGCTGAGTTGCTCAATCGTGCGTTGAAAAAACCGGAATGGCAGATTTTAGATGAGCTGTAGCTGATTCGCTGTAACTACGCTGTTGTAACTAGGCTAAGGCATATATTGCAGTACTGAGGTATATACTAAGGCGTGGTGTTGTATATCACAGGCTTACTGGGTCTGATTGTCGGACAGTAGGCCTGTGTTGTTTTTCGTTTTTATCCTTCCCTTTAAATAAAGTCTTTTTATTTTTTGATCTGAATCACAATGAATGTTTTGTTTTGCGACTGGCTGTGAAACAAAACGTGTTTAAAATCAAAAAATCGATGTTATGACCATGCTACTTTATGACAACTTTATGGATGAAATGTTTTTCACGACCACAGTGTTAGTTTATTAAACTGAAACGATACAGCTTATTCAGTATGGGTGATTTTTGCGTGTAAAACGTGAAAATACGGTGGCTGATGTTATTTGAGCCGATATAAAGGCAATACACTGTTGTGGTGAAAAACTTTTATTTTTCTTATGCGGAGAGCAAACCATGGAAATGACGAACGCCCAGCGTCTGATTTTATCGAACCAGTATAATTTGATGGCGATGATGGATCCGAATAATGCCGCGCGTTATCGCCGTTTGCAGACAATTGTTGAGTGTGGTTATGGTTTGCAGTTGCGGGAGTTGGATCGTCATTTTGGTGATCTGAGCGAAGAGGATTGCCGCACGATTATTGATGCAATGGAGATGTACCACGCTCTGCAGGTGTCATTTAATAATTTGAGTGCTGATACTCAGCAGCCGATTGATTCACGCCGTTTAAGTTTTTTAGGGTTTGATGCGGCCACAGAGCCACATTTACTGGGATATGTTCGCTTTCTGGTAGAAACGGAAGGCCGTTACCCGCAGTTTGATGCGTCTGTACACGGGTTTAATGCTCAGATGCCGATGTGGGATAAATATCAGCGTATGTTGAATGTATGGCATGCGTGCCCGCGCCAGTATCACTTGTGTGCTGCTGAAATTGCACAGGTGCTAAATGCGTAACGCATTCGATATTATTTAAGTGTTACTGTAGATAATAAAAAGCCCTCAGGCTATTGCCGAGGGCTTTTTTGTGTCTGTTTTTTATGTTCACAGACCCTGCACGTGGTTTAAAACGTACAGGGCTTTAGGTGGTTTATGCGATGGCTTGCGCAAAGCGTTGTGTGATAAGTTGCGGGCGAGTAATGGCGCTGCCGACAACCACGGCATAACAGCCAAGTTCCATGCAGCGTTTTGCCATTTCAGGCGTTTCTACATTACCTTCTGCAATCACGGGAATATTGACATTGGCCAGTACATCTTTCAAAAACACATAATCGTTGTGATACAGTTTGTGGGTCTGGGTGTATTCGGTGTAACCGTGCAGTGTGGTTGATACACAGTCAAAGCCCAGTTGTTCGGCAATTTTTGCCTCTTCGAGCGTTGAGATATCGGCCATCAGCGCAACATCAGGGTATTTACTGCGAATTTTAGTCACCAATTCAGCCAGTGTTTCACCCTGAGGGCGAGGGTTGATGGTGGCATCGAGCGCGATCATTTCTGGATGAACGGTCATCAGTTCATCCACTTCCTGCAATGTTGCGGTGATATACACGTTACTGTTGGCGTAATCGCGCTTGATGATACCGATAATCGGCAGATCAACATGCTGCTTGATGGCGGCAATATCTTTTGCACTGTTGGCGCGAATACCCACAGCGCCGCCTTGTGCTGCGGCAACGGCCATTCTGGCCATAATGAAATCACTGTGCAGTGGCTCATCGTCGAGTGCCTGACAGGAAACAACCAGCCCTTTGTGGATTTTCTTGAACAGATTCGCTGTCATAAGCCTAATACTTCCTCTATTTCATTTTTAATGATCGTAACATGCGGGCCATAAATAATTTGTACCCCGTTACCTTTCATCACGATAGCGCGTGATTGTGTTGATTTAATCAGCTCTTGGTTGACTTGTTCACTGTCATTAACTGAGATCCGCAAGCGGGTGGCGCAGCAATCGACATCTTTGATGTTGGATTTACCGCCTAGCCCGTCAATGATCCGTTGTGCTCGTTCTGTACCTGAGATGGCTTCTCCGGCAGGCTCGGCTTCAACAGCCTCTTTTTCACGCCCCGGGGTATTTAGCCCTAATTTGGTGATCAGGATCCGGAAGGTAAAGTAATACAAGAAAAACCACACCGTACCGATGACTGGAACGAACATCCAGTTTGTTTTGGTTTCACCTTGTAAGATACCGAACAGAACAAAGTCAATGAAGCCACCCGAGAAGGTCTGCCCAATGGTGATGCTGAAGATATGAGCCAGCATAAAGGCAAGGCCATCAAAGAAGGCATGCACGACGTACAATACCGGCGCTAAAAACAGGAAGGAAAATTCCAGAGGCTCGGTGATACCGGTTAGGAAACAGGTTAAGGCGGCGGTCAACATCAGGCTGCCAACACGCTTTTTATGTTCGGGTTTTGCTGTGTGGTAGATGGCAAGTGCTGCGCCTAGCAAACCAAACATCATGGTGATAAAGCGGCCAGACATGAAGCGCGCGGTTCCCTCAAAGAACTTTGCGGTATTTGGATCGGCCAACTGCGCAAAGAAAATACGCTGTGTGCCTTCCACCAATACTCCATCGACCACGGCACTGCCACCCAGAGCGGTTTGCCAGAAAGGTAAATAGAAGATGTGGTGTAAACCAAACGGGCCCAATAAACGCAAAACAAACCCGTAGATAAATGTGCCAATATAGCCGGTTGTTTCAACTAAGCTGCCCATGCTGGCAATACCCGCTTGTACTACCGGCCAGACAAGATACATCAGTGTACCAAGGATAATTGCCCCGAATGAGGTGATGATGGGTACAAATCGGGATCCGCCAAAAAAGCCTAAAAACTGTGGCAGCTCAATCTTGTTATAACGTGAGTGCAGTAGGTAAGCCATAATGCCGACAATCACACCACCAAATACGCCAGTATCGAGTGCCTGAATGCCGAGGATCATACCTTGACCGCTCGCACCTAAGTTACCGGTGGCAAGTTCGGTATTTAAGATCAGCAGTGAGTTTATGGTGGCATTCATCACCAAATAACCAAGTACTGCGGCTAATCCAACCGTGCCTTTATCGCTTTTTGCTAGGCCGACAGCCAGCCCGACCGCAAACAGCAGAGGTAAGTTGCTAAATACAATGGCACCGGCACTGCTCATGACGGTAAAGATAGCCTGAAGCAGTGGGATATTTAAAAACGGGTAGGCTGCCAATGTATTTGGATTTGATAGTGCTCCGCCAATACCGAGTAAAAGGCCTGCCGCTGGTAGTACCGCGATGGGCAGCATCAGGGATTTGCCAAATTTTTGTGCTTGTTCGAAGAAATTTTGCCTGAGCATGCTGAGCTTATTCATGAGATTACACTCCGACCGATGTTGATTGGAGTATAATTCCATTTGATGGAGTAATACTCCATATGCGGTGTGCATTTGTGTAATGAAGATCACTAATAATTATTAAGAGGACCGATCTTCGTTCTGTGTAGCAGGCTGAAAATGTGTAAATAAGACAGTTAGTTACTCTAATGAGCGGGTAGTTTTAAGCTTAAATTCCCGTGCACTGTCGGGTTTGGCTTGCACAAGTAAAGTGTAGAGTAGATCAATGATAAACAGTTGTGAAAGTTTGGTGCCGATGGAGTCACCTTGCAGGAAATTTTCCTGATTGCCGTTATTGAGTATGCAGTCTGCATAAGTACAAATGGCTGAAAACGTATTTTGGGTGATGGCAACGGTAAATGCACCGGCCTCTTTTGCTAGACGCAATGCTTTGATCGTTTCCGGTGAGTTGCCGGAGTGTGAAATGGCGATGGCGATATCTTGTTCACAGAGCAGTGAGGCGCGCATATACATAAAATGGTTGTTGGTAATCGCTTCGGAGCGATAACCGATGCGCATGAGTTTATTTTTTGCCTCTTCAGCGGTAATTCCAGATGAACCAACACCAAAAAAGCAGATATCACGACAGTTCACAATCTTATCAACAACATGGCAAATTGCGCTGTAGTCGAGCCGTTCAATGGTTTCATCCAATACCTGAATCAGGTTGTTTTTCAGCTTGTTGGCGATCAGATCGGTAGGGTCGTCAAGTTCGACTTCTTGTGAAAGCAGGGGAGTAATGTTCCGATTTTTATTGGCAATTTCTACCGCCAATGCCACTTTAAACTCTTGAAAACCTTTAAACCCGAGTGATCGGCAAAAGCGAATGACCGAGGCTTCACCCACTTTTGCGCACAAAGAGAGCTGACTGACCGAGCTGTGTGTTGCTTGCTCTGGCGCGTGAATGATGGCATCAGCCAAGCGTTTCGCCGAAGGCGTTAGCTCGCTGTTGATCATTTTCAGGTGTGTCAGAATGCGCGTATTATTCAAGATTGGGTGAGAGGCCGGCATAATAGAAAACAGTGTCAGGGAAATTGTCCGACAGGATACCGTAAAGCGGTTGCCGACAGCAAATGAGTGCGCTTTATGGCCAATGGTGGTCTATGGCGGGAGTGTACTTTTACGAGCTGGTTTTCCTAATACTGAAATAAAAACAGGCTGCAATAAAAAACCGGCACAGATGATATGCGCCGGTCTTTAGGTGAAGCGAGCTTAAAGCAAGCTTAGTACATGACTTTGTGGCCATAACCTTCAAGAATGGTTTTAATTTTCTCAAGTGTTTCTTTTTTCGGTGGTTTTACACCGGCCAGCTTGTACTCTTCACCCATGGCTTCCCACTTGTGTTTACCCAATTCATGGTAAGGAAGAAGCTCAATTTTCTCTATGTTTTTCATATCCTTGATAAATTCACCCAGTTGGTGTGCTGAGGCTTCATCATCGGTATAACCGGGAACGATCACATAGCGGATCCATGTGGTTTTATTGATTTTGGCTAAGTATTGCGCAAAATCTAAGACCCGCTTGTTTGATACGCCAACCAGATTGTGGTGGATATCATCATTAATTTGTTTGAGATCGAGCATGACCAGATCGGTGGCATCAAGCAGCTCATCGATCACCGGTTCCATTTTGCGTACAAAACCGTTGGTATCTAGACAGGTGTGAATCCCTTCTGCTTGGCAGGCGCGGAACAGATCACGCACAAACTCAGCTTGCAAAATAGCTTCACCGCCTGATGCCGTCACACCGCCACCTGAGGCTTTCATAAAATGGCGGTAGGAGCGTAAATCATTCATGATTTCATCGACTGTCACCTCTTTGCCGCCGTGGGTATCCCACGTATCACGGTTGTGGCAGTACAGGCAGCGCATCAGGCAGCCTTGCATAAATACGATGAAGCGGATCCCTGGGCCGTCAACCGTACCGCAGGATTCGAAAGAGTGGATACGTCCTTTCACTGACATAGCGAGGTAATACTCCGCATAAGGCTGAACAATAGCAGCCTGTTTAAAATAAAAAAGGCCCCGAAGGGCCTTTTATTTTACGCGATTTTTGCAGACTTTTCCGCATTTACACGCAGTTTGTAATGTTATTCGTGGAATAACAAGATTACAGTGACTGGGTGAAGGTACGGGTAATCACGTCTTGCTGCTGTTCTTTAGTCAGCGAGTTGAAACGTACTGCATAACCAGATACACGGATGGTCAGCTGAGGATATTTCTCTGGGCTTTCCATTGCGTCTAGCAGCATTTCACGGTTCATTACGTTCACGTTCAGGTGTTGACCACCTTCGATGCTCGCTTCGTGGTGGAAGTAACCGTCCATCAGGCCAACCAGGTTACGCTTTTGCGCTTCCATGTCTTTACCCAGTGCGTTAGGTACGATAGAGAAGGTATAAGAGATACCGTCTTTCGCATGCGCAAATGGCAGTTTAGCCACAGAGGTCAGGGATGCAACAGCACCTTTCTCATCACGGCCGTGCATTGGGTTAGCACCTGGACCGAATGGTGCGCCAGCGCGACGACCATCTGGTGTGTTACCGGTTTTCTTACCATAAACCACGTTAGAGGTGATGGTCAGAACTGACTGAGTTGGGATAGCGTCACGGTAAGTTTTCAGCGCACGGATTTTGGTCATGAAACGCTCAACCAGATCACAAGCGATGTCATCTACACGTGAATCGTTGTTACCAAACTTCGGATAGTCGCCTTCGATTTCGAAGTCTACTGCGATACCGTCTTCATCACGCACTGGTTTAACAGTTGCGTATTTGATTGCAGACAGGGAGTCAGCAGCAACAGACAGACCTGCGATACCACATGCCATAGTGCGAACTACGTCACGGTCGTGCAGCGCCATCAGAGAAGCTTCGTAGCTGTACTTGTCGTGCATGAAGTGGATAACGTTCAGTGCAGTGACGTACTGCTTCGCCAGCCAATCCATGAAGTGATCCAGACGATCCATGACTTTGGTGTAATCAAGAACGGCATCAGTCATTGGCGCTTCTTTCGGGCCAACTTGCATTTTCAGTTTTTCATCAACGCCGCCGTTGATTGCGTACAGCATGGTTTTAGCCAAGTTTGCACGAGCACCGAAGAACTGCATTTGCTTACCAACGATCATCGGAGATACGCAACATGCGATTGCGTAGTCGTCAGAGTTGAAGTCTGGACGCATCAGATCATCGTTTTCGTACTGCAGGGAAGAGGTATCGATAGACACTTTCGCTGAGTAACGCTTAAAGCCTTCTGGCAGTGCTTCAGACCACAGGATGGTCATGTTCGGCTCTGGAGATGGGCCCATGGTGTAAAGGGTGTTCAGGAAGCGGAAGCTGCTCTTCGTCACCATAGTACGGCCATCTAAGCCCATACCTGCCAGTGATTCAGTTGCCCAGATTGGGTCACCAGAGAACAGAGTATCGTACTCAGGTGTACGCAGGAAACGTACCATACGCAGTTTCATGACGAAATGGTCAATCATCTCTTGCGCTTGTTCTTCAGTGATCAGACCTGCTTTCAGGTCACGCTCGATGTAGATATCGAGGAATGAAGAGGTACGGCCCAGAGACATTGCCGCGCCATTTTGTGATTTCACTGCAGCCAGGTAGCCGAAGTAAGTCCACTGAATAGCTTCTTGTGCAGTTTTTGCTGGCGCAGAGATATCACAACCGTAGGTGGCTGCCATCTGCTTAATTTGACCCAGTGCACGGTGCTGTTCTGCAATTTCTTCACGCAGTTGCATGGTCATTTGCAGATCTTCGCCGTTTTCCATGCGCTCTTGCAGGGAAGTGAACTGTGCGAATTTGTCAGCCAGCAGGAAGTCGATACCGTACAGTGCAACACGACGGTAGTCACCAATGATACGGCCACGGCCATACGCATCTGGCAGACCAGTCAGTACGCCTGACTTACGGCAGCGCAGGATATCAGGGGTATAGATATCAAACACGCCTTGGTTATGCGTTTTACGGTATTCGGTGAAGATTTTCTTAACCATTGGGTCAAGTTCACGACCGTAAACTTTGCAAGAACCTTCAACCATCTTGATGCCGCCGAATGGAATCAGCGCACGCTTCAGAGGAGCATCAGTTTGCAGACCAACGATAGTCTCAAGAGACTGGTCGATGTAACCTGCACCGTGAGAAGTGATGGTAGCTGGCAGGTCAGTATCAAAGTCAACCGGCGAATGCGTGCGGTTCTCTTCTTTGATGCCTTCCATGACGGAATCCCACAACTTGGTGGTCGCTTCAGTTGCACCCGCTAGGAACGCTTCATCGCCTTCATACGGCGCGTAGTTCTTCTGAATGAAGTCACGTACGTCGACAGCGTGTTGCCATTCACCGGAAGCAAAGCCTTCCCATGCGTTAGCGAAGTTTTGATTTAATTCGGTCATTGTATGTACCTACCTTAATTCTGAGGTGTTTCTTGCGAAAGCGCAGTACGCAGTGAGACAGGTAAAACTTTCTCTCCGCGCAAAAAGATAACCCAGTTCATCATTCCGACCAGCAGCGCACCACCGATAATATTACCCAAGGTAACAGGGATGAGGTTGTTGAAGACAAAATGAGAGACGGTTAAATCAGCAAACTGAGCAGGGTCAACGTTTATGCTGGTCCAGAACTCTGGGCTAGCAAAGGTGTGAACCACGATACCCATTGGGATCATAAACATGTTTGCGATGCTGTGTTCAAATCCGCTGGCCACAAACATGGCGACAGGTAACAGCATAGCAAGAATCTTATCGGTCACGGAACGGCCTGCATAGGTCATCCATACCGCCAAACAGACCATCAGGTTAGCCAGAATACCGAGGGCAACCGCTTCAACGAAGCTGTGGTGTAGTTTGTGTTGTGCCGTTTTAAGAACGGTCAGACCCCATTGCCCATCGGCAGCAGTATGTTGACCGGCAAACCAGATCAGGCCTACAAAGAATATAGCACCGATAAAGTTACCGACATACACCACACCCCAGTTCTTGAACATTTGTGCCCAAGATATGCGATTACTGGCTTTGGCCACGAGGGTTAATACGGTAGAAGTGAAGAGTTCGCCGCCACAGAGCACAACAAGGATTAAACCTAAGGCAAAGGCGACACCGCCCATCATTTTGGCCAAGCCCCAAGCAACGCTGCCGGTTCCTGTCATGACGGTGGTATAAAAAACAAATGCGATGGAGATAAATACACCTGCCATGATGGCAAGTAAGAACGATTGGTTCTGATTTTTAGTTGCTTTGTAAACACCGACATCTTCGGCTTTTTTAGCCATGGTTGCTGGCGCTAAAGCATCAACATGAGATGAGTTTTCTGTTTTCACACACGGGTACTCATTGACATGAAATTGGCGAGACAATACTAGCAAAACAGCTTTCATTTAAAATTGATCTAGATCATGTCCGTGAAATTAGATAACACAATTTACAAGGTTATTAACAGGGTGAAATATTTAACTACATGAAAAATAAAAAGAAAATTTTTTTTAAATTTTACATTAAAAATTGAATGTAACTAATTTACGAAAAAAAATAACAGTATCAGCGGGTTAGCCATGGTCTATTGTGGGTGATCTTGATCACAAATAAAACCATTACAGATCATTTTTAGATAGACACTAACAAAACTATGCACAACTTATACACGCGATAAGGTAGAAATAAGTGTAGTTCAATTTGGTGCATACGCTGACTTTTTTGTTTAAGTTGCTGGTGTTGTTATCACATTTTGTAACAAGACATTATAACGGTGTTTTGTCTCTTTTATTATTATGCATTTGTACTAAATGCAGTAGACATTATGCGTATAAAAAAACGGCACAGGTTTCATTTAAGCCTGTGCCGTTTGACTGAAATGATCAGTATTTATACGCGACTGAATTTAACTCCAGTAAGTGCGCTTTGCATTTTGTAGCTTTTGATAGGCGTGTAGTAGAGCCTGATGCGCTGGAAATTCGTTTAGATCACTGTCAGAGGCGATAAGACCAAAGAAGCGCTGCTCACCCTGAACGGCAGCCCATGCTTCACTCACGGTTTGTGTGCCGTACATGCGCTCAAATGCATGGCGATATTGTTCAGGATGACGATCTTCATCCAAGAACAACTCTAATGAGGCTTTTAGGCAACGGTAGTAGTTGGCGCGCTCAGTTGAGAACACTGATGCGTTGAACTCCATTGTCCAATCAGCCCACTCGAGCGCAACATCAAGCTCGCCTGCTGCCAGTGCCAGCATTGATTTCAGCTCACCAACACGCAGAGTATTCCATGCGCTATTTGCTCCTGGAACAAAACCAAGCAGCTCACGTACGCGAGTGAAATCATCCATGCCTTCTTCATCTAACTGGTTATAGAAGGCCATGTAATCCTCTTTTTCCCATTCAGAATCTGGCAGGCTTAAGATGATGTCGCGTAGGTGCATACCCATATTGTTGTTGGCCAGCAGCAGATCATCAGCCGGGTAAATATCAGACATGCTTGGCACTAAAATACGGCAGGCATACACGCCTAAATGCTCGTAGTCGGCAATATACACATCTACATCTTCATCGGCAAAGATGCTCATCAATCCAGCAAACTCTTGCTCGGTATCATCACCAAAGTTCCAGTCAGCAAACTCATAGTCGGCCTCGGCTTTGAACATATCCCACGAAATCAAACCGCTTGAGTCAATGAAGTGGGTTTCAAGGTTGGCATGTTCGGCAACATCATCGTTATCAAATGACGGAGGCATAAACACGTCGAGATCTTTGAGACTGCGGCCTTGCAGCAGTTCTGTCACCGTACGCTCAAGTGCTACACCAAACATCGGGTGTGCGCCGAACGAGGCAAAGCAACTGCCATTTTCTGGGTTAAACAGTACCACGCAAATGACCGGATACTGGCCACCGAGCGAAGCATCATAGGCAAAAATTGGGTAGCCTGCAGTTTCTAGCGTTGCAATGGCCTCTTGTACATGCGGGTAACGTGCCATGACTTCAGCCGGAATTTCAGGCAGGCTGATGCCTTCGGCAATAATGCGGTTTTTAATGTAGCGTTCGAAAACTTCAGATAAGCCCTGAACACGCGCTTCATAGCGGGTGTTACCGGCAGACATACCGTTTGACACATACAAGTTGGCAACGATATTCATCGGGATATAGACGGTTTCACCGTCTGACTGGCGGGTAAATGGCAGGGCGCAGATCCCGCGCTCTTCATTGCCCGATTGCAGGTCAATCAGGCCTGATGCCAGCAGTTCACCTTCTGGATCATAATAGTCACGCAGACTATCATCCAAAATACCCTCTGGTAGGCTGTCGTCTTCAGGAATAGCGAACCATTTTTCATCGGGGTAGTGCACAAAATCGCCGTTAGCGATCTGCTCTCCAAGATAAAAATCGGCGAAGAAGTAGTTAGTAGACAGGCGTTCAAAATACTCACCCAGTGCAGAGGCCAGCGCGGCCTTTTTAGTTGCACCTTTACCGTTAGTAAAGCACTGCGGACAGTCTTTATCACGGATATGAACGGACCAGACATTAGGCACTGGGTTTAACCATGAGGCTTCTTCAATATTAAAGCCCAATGCTTTCAGTTTGGACTGGAAACGCTCGATAGAATCTTCTAGGGCTGCGTCTTTGCCCGGAATGAAAGTTTGCATGTGCATAGAGTCCGTTTGATTGAGTCAAGAATGCCGGTAAAACTCATCCCGGCGGTTCAGGTGTTACATTACTGCTGTTTTATGGCAATTGTGAACCTGTTGTTTTGTTTATTTGGGAAGCCTGTTGATTGTAGCGCAATATTAACGTACTTCATTCTGATAAAACGTACTATCGCAATTTGCTGCGCCTTCAACGGTGTAATTATAAAAATCACCGTTTACAGATAGATAATCGTTCAGCGCGGAATAAGCAAGCTGTCGCTCGGGTGTATTGGTGATCCATTGCTCAATTTCTTTTAATGGGAAATCGGGGATCACATTTTGGAATGTTGCACAGGCCGCTGCTCGAGCAATCGGTTCGCCGGTGACAGAGATGGCTTTTTTATCCTCTAACTCTTGATTATAAGTCATCATACTTTGGCTGATTGCCGCAGCAAGCTGCATCAGCGCAGCACGTTTACTCGGTTCGCTAGGGTAACGCTGTGCAATTTTCCGCTGCACATCATCACGTATTCCGTTGCCATCAAGATCAATGCCCTCAAGCGTTAATGTACCGGCCATCCCCGGATCGGGCGGTAGGCTAGAGGCGAGCGCGGCAAAGGCCTGTTCCCGTTGCTGGCTATTTTGTGAGTCATCAGCAACCTGTAGCCGTGTGGTATTTGCTGCTACTGGCAACACGGCACTAGCACCGGTAATAGCCAGTGCCAGTATTATTTTGGCGATCATGCACATCCTCCTTCCTCTGTACTAAGAGAGCCCGATTGTCCGCTATTTTTATGTGCGGTAATTAACACTCTTAGGTTTTTATGCTGCACTTAGCACTTTTTTATACGATTAATCACATTTTTATTATTTACGCTCGGCATAATTGCGCCGGCTAAAGAACGCATTTGCTACTTTCATGGCAATTTGTCAATAACTAAATGGATGTAATATTAATGACTCTGCATAAATCCTTCAAAAAAACATTAAGTGCATCAGTGGTTGCATTGTGGTTTTCAAGTGCTGCATTTGCCGCTGATTTACCCAATATTACCATTTTGGCAACAGGCGGCACGATTGCCGGAGCAAGTACCACGAATTCGGCCACTGATTCGGGTTATACCGCAGGCAAAGTGGGTGTAGATGCCCTGATTGCCGCTGTGCCAGAAATGAGTAAGGTAGCAGATGTCACCGGTGAGCAGGTGGTAAAAATTGGTTCACAGGATATGAATGATGACGTTTGGCTAACACTGGCCAAACGTGTGAATGCTCTGCTGGCGAAAGAGGATGTTGATGGCATTGTGATCACACATGGTACAGACACCATGGAAGAGACAGCCTATTTTCTGAATCTCACGGTGAAAAGTGATAAGCCGGTTGTTTTGGTTGGTGCAATGCGCCCATCAACTGCGATGAGTGCCGATGGCCCGTTTAATCTGTATAACGCCGTGGTTACGGCAGCAGATACTGCATCAAAAGGGCGCGGTGTGATGGTCGCGATGAATGATACGGTGTTGGGTGCGCGTAATGTTGTGAAAATGAGCACAACAGAAGTGAATACGTTTCAAGCACCAAATTTTGGCCCGTTAGGGTATATCCATAACGGTAAAATTGATTATCAGCGCACACCAACCCGCAAGCATACTGAAGGCGCGCAGTTTGATATCAGTAAACTTGATAAACTGCCGAAAGTGGGAATTGTGTACGGTTATTCAAACATGGCGGTAGAGCCGGTAAAAGCACTGGTTGACGCTAAATATGATGGTATCGTGACGGCCGGTGTGGGTAACGGTAATCTGTATAATACAACGTTTGATGTACTGGAGAAGGCGGCAAAGCAGGGCACGGCGGTGGTTCGTTCATCACGCGTGCCGACTGGAGCAACGACGCTGGATGCCGAAATTGATGATGCAAAATATGGTTTTGTGGCCTCGGGTGCGCTTAATCCACAAAAAGCGCGTGTGTTGTTGCAACTGGCGCTAACTGAAACCAAAGATCCGGCTAAAATTCAGGAAATTTTTCAGCAGTACTAAATTGTTCTGTGGTACTCAATGTTCTCACAGTGCTGCATGTTCTAGCAGCACTGTGTTTAAAAAAAGGGGCAACTTCTGCAGTGAACGTTGAGGTTTGCGCCTTTTTTATGGTGATGCAATTAGAGCTTTTTGATCCACACTCCATTTTCTTGTTCAACGCTGTTTTCCCAACCACACAGCGCGGTGACATCACTCTCTTTATATAAAATGGCCGGTTGACGACCGTATCCAAACATAAAGTTGTACTGCTGTTTTTGTGCGCTGGCACTGTTGGCATCGGTATTTACATCGCCCAAGGTGCGCTCTACGTTAAACAGCATATCTCCGACCCAAAGAAATTTCCGGTACTGCGGATACATTGAACTCCAGCCCGGCATGGTGTTTTCATCTTCTAATATGCCGGTGACATGGGTGATATCACGGTGTGCAAGTGCTGGGCACAGTGTTTTGAGTTTACGCCATGCACTGACTACGCTCTGAATTTGCTGCGGAGCCAGTGTGGGCTGATCAATGGTGACTTTTAGCTCTTTTTCTTTGTCTTTGCAGCCGGTCAGAGCGACCAGTACAACCAGTGCCGCAATACGTTTCATAGGTTATCCCGTTATTTGTCTGTGTGAGGCTTGTTGGTGCTGTCGGTATTTTTCATCACAAGCTGTGATGCTCGCCCTGTTCGTCATGGCTAATTTCATCGAGTGACAGATGAAAACTAGGAACAAACACGGTCATAAAATAGTCCATCTCTTCGCTGTGGCGCTCTTTGAGCGTTTTTTTCAGGCGTTTTTTTGCCAGTTTAAATTCATTATTACCCGCTTCAAGCTCTTCAATGCATTTTAAGTATGCACAGAGTGAGTCAGCTTGTTTTACCAGCAACTGCTCTTCGGGTTCGTGTTCATCTGAGTTAATCAGCGGGCGGTAATCCTCCTGAAACTCTTCTGGCAGCATATCAATCAACCTATTTTCGGCGATTTTTTCAATTTTCTTATATTCGCGGGCAATTTCAGGATTGTGGTATTTAATCGGGGTGGGTAAATCACCGGTCAGCACTTCGCTGGCATCATGGAACATGGCAATCAGTGCGATACGTTCAGGGTTGACATTTCCCCCAAACTTTTTGTTTTTAATCAATGCCAAAGCATGGGCAACAAAGGCCACTTGTAAACTGTGTTCAGAGATATTTTCTGCACGGATGTTGCGCATCAGTGGCCAGCGATTAATCAGCTTCATGCGTGAAAGATAGGCAAAAAAGTGGCTGTGATTCATAACGATCCTCGTCAGCATAAGGCCATCAGTAAAGAGGCGTATCAATAAACGGGTATATCAATAAACAGGCCTATTAATAAACAAAAAGTAGGCTAAACATAAGCGGTATATGCTTTATGTGTTGTCTTGTACGAGAGTTTATCGCAGAAAAGGGAAAACAGCATGCCCATGAATAGGAAACAACGCGTTACGCTACGTAAAAGAGGGGCAGAAACAGGCAGTGCAACTCTCATAAGGCCTTTCTGAAAAAAGGTGACGCATGAGAAGGCGCACTGCCGATAAGATTATTTACGGTGACGCTATTTTACTGGTGATAACCGGCAAAAAAACGGCCAAGTTTGCCGATGGCCATCTCCAGCGTATCCACTCGAGGCAGGGTAACAATGCGGAAGTGGTCATGCTGTGGCCAGTTAAAACCTGTGCCTTGCACCAGCAGCACTTTCTCCTGCATTAGCAGATCAAACACCATTTTCTGATCATTTTGGATATTGAATTTTTTCTGATCAAGGCGGGGGAACATGTATAACGCTCCCATCGGTTTGACACAGGATATCCCCGGGATCTGGTTGATCAGCTCCCACGCGCGGTTACGCTGTTCATACAAGCGTCCGCCGGGCTGGATAAATTCACTGATACTCTGGTAGCCACCAATGGCGGTTTGGATGGCATGTTGCATTGGCACGTTGGCACACAAGCGCATAGAGGCCAGCATATCTAGCCCTTCGATATAGCCTTTGGCGTGCTTTTTCGGGCCATTGAGAACCATCCAGCCCTGCCGGAAACCCGCTACACGGTAGGTTTTTGACAACCCGTTGAAGGTGACGGTAAGTAGATCAGGCGCTAATGCGGCAATCGAGTAATGTTTGGCTTCATCGTAGAGAATTTTGTCGTAAATTTCGTCGGCAAAAATAGTCAGATTATGCTGACGCGCCACCTCAACAACCTCTAGCAGTAGCTCTTTACTGTAGACCGCACCGGTTGGGTTGTTCGGGTTGATGATGACAATCCCTTTGGTGTTGGGTGTGATTTTACGTTTGATATCATCAATATCAGGAAACCAGCCAGCATCTTCATCACACATATAGTGTACGGCATTGCCGCCAGAGAGTGAGACTGCGGCTGTCCATAATGGGTAATCTGGGGCGGGGACTAAGATCTCATCACCGGTATTGAGCAGTGCCTGCATCGCCATCACAATCAGTTCTGACACGCCATTACCGATATAGATATCTTCTACCGTAATATCCATCATGTTGCGCTTTTGGTAGTGCTGCATAATGGCTTTACGTGCCGAATACAGACCTTTTGAGTCACAGTAGCCCTGTGCGGTCGGCAGATTACGAATAACATCGACTAAAATTTCATCGGGTGCATCAAACCCAAACGGGGCCGGATTTCCAATGTTCAGTTTGAGGATGTTGTGGCCCTCTTCCTCAAGGCGCTTCGCCTCTTTCAGTACTGGCCCGCGAATGTCATAACAAACGTTATCTAATTTGATTGATTTATTGAGTAAGTGCATGATTAGCGCGCCATTATTTGAAATCATTAACTAAAATGTAGGTATCTATAGCACTTTACTCCGCAAGTTCCTTATTCGAAAGACAAAAACCTGATTTTGGAGCAAGGCTCTGTATCCAGTAGCGATATTAGCGGATATCGGATTGCATAACTGAAATTTACGGTGTTTTGTTATGATAATTGCAGATAAAATAGATTAAAATTGTGTGTGCAGCACAGGGCTTTACGGGTGTAGTCGTTAAACATTGTAATTTAGCGTTACAATACAACTGTTTTATCACTGTTTTTTTGTGATTTCTCTCGATTAACGATAGGCAATATAGATCGTAAAATGGGAAGAGATGACCCGTGAGCGGATAATTTACGCATGAGGTTACTTTGAATCTGCTTGATGACCTGATGCCACGTGTGCATCAGTTACTCTGTTCTTGGCCGGAAAACGGCGCGTCAGCTGAAAAAACAGCAGAAAAAAAGGGTGCGAAACTGAACCCGACGCAGAACGATGTGAGCTCAACCGACGCTGTTTTCCCGCCGAATACAGGTGCTCAGCGGATAATACTTCCGCTGAAACGTCAGGAAATGGGTAAGTTACTCGACTGGCTGGCAGCACAGACGCTGTTTCCTAAATTCTATTGGTTACACCGTGATGGCTCTGAAGAGGTGGCTGCACTGGGGCAGGTGCGTAATTTTACACGTCCTGATGCTGCCAGTGCATTTGTGCGCCAGCAAGAGAGTGCATTTCGCCTATGGGGTGGAACGGCTTTTGATGGTGAACAGGCCCGCAGTCATGGTTGTCTCAGTGGCTGGTTTTTTCTGCCGCGTTTTGAGCTGAGTCAGGGCACAAAAGGTGCACAACTGGTTATTAATCTATTTAGCCAGACCTCTTTACGTGCAGATGCGGCTCTGGCATGGCAGCAGTTCAGCGCCTTAGTCAGTGGTACGGCCTTAACGCTGCCGGATGTGACTGTGATAAATGCGCAGCATTTACCGGAGCACGGGGCATGGTGTGATCTTGTCAACCGAGCTCTGTCGGCCATTGATACCCATCAGGTTGATAAAGTGGTGCTGGCACGTAAAACCACGTTAACGCTTGATACGCCAGTTGCTGCACCACAGTTGCTCAACGCCAGCCGCAGGGTTAATCACCGCTGCTTTCATTTTATGTTGGCGATGGATGATAAACATGGCTTTGTTGGATCAAGCCCTGAACGTTTGTTCCGGCGGCACGGGTTGGCGTTACACACAGAGGCATTGGCTGGAACGGTATCGCGTACCGGCGATGATAAGCGTGACGCTCAACTGGCAAACTGGCTACTTTCAGATAAAAAGAATCAACATGAAAATCTGCTGGTGGTTGAGGATATCTGCACCCGTTTAAACGGGCATGTAGATAATGTTGATGTGCTTTCGGCAGAAGTGTTGGCTTTGCGTAAAGTGCAGCACTTACGCCGGAAAATTACCGCCCAGTTACGTACCCGTGATGATGCCGAGTGTCTTGAGTGGCTACATCCTACTGCGGCAGTGGCCGGATTGCCGCGCGAACCTGCTCGCGCATTTATCCATGAACATGAGCCGTTTGAACGGGGCTGGTATGCCGGTTCAGTCGGCTATCTTTCGCGTGATCGCGCCGAATTTACGGTAGCGATCCGCTCTGCATTAATTCAACAACATTACGTTCATTTATTTGCCGGCGCAGGAATTGTGCCCGGCTCTGACCCAGAAGCTGAGTGGCAGGAGATCGAGCGCAAAGCGGCCGGTCTGCGCACTCTGCTGGAGCCCGACTATGTCAATGAGTGCCTTTAATCGTCGCTGGGCGGGGGTAGTACTGGAAGCGATTACCCGTCACGGGGTGCGCCATGTCTGTATTGCACCCGGTTCCCGTTCTACACCGCTTACGCTAGAAGCGGCTGCGCATGCAAAACTAACCTGCCACACGCATTTTGATGAGCGTGGATTGGGGCATATGGCCCTTGGTATGGCGAAAACCTTAAATCAACCGGTTGCCGTGATTGTGACATCCGGTACGGCGGTCGCTAATCTCTATCCTGCCCTGATTGAGGCGGGGTTAACCAAAGAGAAACTGGTACTGCTGACTGCCGATCGGCCACCTGAGTTGGTCGATTGTGGCGCAAATCAGGCTATTCGTCAGCCTGATATGTTTGCTTCTCACCCTTGTGTTAGCCTTAACTTACCACGGCCAAGTGCTGATATTCCGGCACGCTGGTTACTGTCAACGTTGGATGATGCTATGCATCAACAACATCAGCAGGGTGGTGCGGTGCATATTAACTGCCCGTTTGCCGAACCCTTGTATGGCAACGATCAGCACGCGTTTACTGAGTGGTTAGCACCGGTAAATAGCTGGCTACAAAGTAGCACGCCGTGGGTTAGCTTTAGTGCACCGGTTGCGCAGGCTGAAACTGATCCTCAGTGGGAAACTCTGCGCCGTCAGAAAGGGGTGATTGTTGTCGGTCAGTTGGCACTCGGTGAAGGTGCGGCGATTGCGGCATGGGCGCAACAACTGGGTTGGCCACTGATTACTGATGTGCAGTCGGGTGTCTCACCGATGTTGCCTTATGCCGATTTGTGGATGAGCAATTCGCATGCTCTTGAGCGGTTGGCTGAAGCAGATATTGTGCTGCAATTTGGTGCGCGCTTTATCTCTAAGCGTATTAACCAGTGGCTAGAGACACTGAGTGTGCCTGAATACTGGCTGATTGACCCGCAGCAGGGGCGGCTTGACCCGTATCATCAGCACAGCCGCCGAATTTCTTGTGCGGTGGCACAGTGGATTAGCGTGCATCCGGCAGAAAGCACCCGTAAACCGTGGGCTCCTGAATTGCCCGCACTGGCGCGTTTTTCCCATACACAAGTACAAAAACAGGTGGGATCAAAACTCTGTGAAGCCTCTATTGCCCACCACCTAAATAAAATTCTTCCGCCGGAAGGACAGGTATTTTTGGGCAACAGCCTGATTGTGCGTTTAATTGATGCACTCGGCACACTGCCGGAAAACTACCCGATCTTCAGTAACCGCGGGGCGAGTGGGATTGATGGCCTGATCTCGACTGCCGCAGGCGTAGCCAAAGCGGGTGGCAAGCCCACACTGGCTATCATGGGGGATATGTCAGCGTTGTATGACCTAAACTCAATGGCACTGCTGCGCAACTTAGGCGTGCCGTTTGTGCTGATTGTGGTGAACAACAACGGTGGCGCAATTTTTGACATGCTGCCTGTGCCGTCAGAAGAGCGAGATCGTCTCTACCGTATGCCGCATGGTCTGGACTTCTCGCATGCCGCCGCGATGTTCGGTATGACCTATACGCGCCCTTATACTTGGGCCGATGTGGGTACGGCTCTGCGTCAGGCCTACATCAAAAATGGGGCGATGTTGATGGAGCTGAAAGTAGCCGATAGCGAAGGCGCAGAGACATTACGCACGCTGTTACAGCAAGTGCGTGATGCGGTGATTAATTGATTTGATCCCGATACGATCCCTCTGGATGCTGCATAGTCGGCTATGCAGCCCGTTATCAACCGAATGACTGAATCTACAGGTTCACTGAAATATGCAACGAGAGCACGACGCTATCCTACAAACCACGCTTTATTGCCAAAAACAGGGTGCTGTTGAGGCTATTGAGAATGGTCAGCCTTGTCTGGTTTGGCTACACGGTTTTTTAGGCAGCAGTGAAGATTGGCAGGCCGTGGTTCCCCACTTTGCGGATTATCCGAACCTGTTGGTGGATCTTCCGGGGCATGGCGGATCATCGTCGATCCGTGTGCGCAGTATGGCGCAGGTCAATCAGTTGTTGATGAATACACTCAAGCAACAGGGTATTGATCGCTACTGGTTAGTGGGCTACTCAATGGGCGGGCGGATAGCCTGTTTTCATGCTACGCAATCTGCGGA
>NZ_JBOFRH010000523.1:0-2273 GCF_051650925.1 Plesiomonas sp. | reverse complement strand
AAAATACGTGGGTGGGATAAACAGCCAAAGCACAAGCTGAACGAAAAGAGTAAAAGAAAAGGCATCTTTACAGATGCCTTTTTTATTTCAACGAAATTGAAAGTCATGGAATGACTATTTACGCGGTTCGTATTAACACGATTGTTATCAAGGTGATTGATATCAAATCAACGTGTTATCCATTAATTAAACGTGCTATCTATTAATCAATAGCTACATACAAAGGTCCAGCTAGTGTCACTGCCCGGAACCGAGTTTGTCCACCAGTTGGCTTTATACACCTTGTTCAGGTTCGCCATTTGGTCACCACCGGTTGCAAAACCATTTTGTGTCCAGTTTGGATACACTTTGACTTTGCTGGCATCAATATTTTTGCTGGTACAGCTATCAGATACCGCACCGCCCGTTCCTCCAGTGCTGCCACCACCGGTCGCACCACCTGTGCTGCTCAAGTCAGCTAACGGCAGGCTAGGGTATTCACCACTAAAGGCATACTCAGTACCGCTAATTTTTACCGTATAGTTAGCAGGGCCTGAAATTGGCAGGTAGTAGACCAGATCTAGATCATAAGTCTCACCTTTGGCCAGTGTTTTCCAGTTTGGCAAGGTAAATGCCACACGATGGAAATTACCTTTCAGACCGCCGATGTTATTACCCGTGTGGCCCGTTTGAATCACTTTCAGCCCTGCACCTGATTGGTCAGCGGCGTTAGCCGGTGCTGAAGTTGGGATATCAAACTGGAACTCTGTACCGCCTGGAATATCGCTACCGGTGTTGTTTTTAAAGTGAACTTTCGGGTTGATTGGGTAGTTTTGATCACCCACTTTAAAGCCATCAATGGTGACGGCGATATCTACCGCTTTTGCTGGCATCGCACGATCAGCAAGTTTATTGCCATAGGCTGGGGCATTTTTCAGTGTATCGTACAGTGCATTGGTCATGGTATTACCGATGTAATACTCACCCCCGTTACGGTTCGGATACCATGCATAGTCACCGGCCATCTCCCAGATCATTACCCCACCTAAACCTTGGTTGGCCACATAGCCCGCTTTGGTTTTGATTGATTGCTCATCTTCGGTAGAGATAAAGACTTTCTTATCGGCGTTCCACAACCACGGCGCAACCGCTACGCTGTCATAGTAACGCACATATTTACCGGTCAGCTTGTCTTGCGGATCATTGGCTGGATCTAAACCGTATGATTGGATATAGCTTGGCAATATCCCTTTCTCAAGGTTCATGGCATGCCACATTGGGTTGCCGCCACCGGCCATCTCTTTGCCTTTAACATCCACATCAAACCAGACGTTATCGATACCCACAGCACCGTTACCGCACTGATTTTTCGGATCGCCGCCAGTCCCTGATGGGCACTGAGATTGGTTTGGCAGGGCAGCACTACCCCACAAACCGTTATCACCGCCGGTTACGTTTTGCCATCCACGGGTATAGTAAGGCACACCGATGTTAATACGGCCAGCTGGCATTGAGCCGCGGAAGTAGTGTGCTGCCCAGTCAGTATTCAGATAGCCTAAGCCACCGTATTGTGCTGTGCCATACATGTTCCATGCGGCCAGTTCACCATCTTTACCGGTATCATACAGCGCGGCATTGTGGCCAACGTAGTTGTTCCATGAGCCATGCAAGTCATAAGACATCACGTTGATGTAATCGAGATATTGAGTAACCTGATAGGTCTCCATACCCCGTAGCATATAGCCCGATGATGGCGCGGCAACGGTCAGCATGTAGTGCTTTTTATCAGCAGCACCGGCTTTATCAAGCTCTTCGCGCAGGGTTTTCATCAAGACAGAATAAGACTTCATCAGGTATGGGCGCAGTTTATCAGAGACGGCAAAGTCATCTGGATTACCGGCACCTGTCATGGATGTGGCATATTCGTAATCGATATCAACGCCGTTAAAACCGTATTTACGGATAAAATCGACCGCTGATTTAGCAAAGGTCTGAATTGCGGCGGTATTGGTGCTGCCATCAGGGTTGGTGGTCATGGTGTAGAAACCACCGGAGGCAACACGTTTGCCGTTGTCATCAAAATAGCCACCGGTTTCTGCCCAGCCACCGATAGAGATCAGTGTTTTGACATTCGGATACTGCTTTTTGAATTTATTCAGCAGGTTGAAGTGGCCTTTGTAAGGCAGGCTCGGATCCATATCTGCCCCCGCCACGCCCGGCCATTGCAGACCGGTTGCAGCGTTGGCCGGATCAGCTTCATTGCCCACTGATACTTTAAAGTCTGGACCGATATG
>NZ_JBOFRH010000522.1:0-1809 GCF_051650925.1 Plesiomonas sp. | reverse complement strand
AGTCGTTGTAAGCGCTCTGAGTCACGGTTACGTCGTTGTGATGACCGTTTTGGTAAGTATCAGACTCGTTCCATGCACCAGATTGTTTGATGTCGGCATCGTTGCGGCGACCAATTTGATCGACATCGATATCGTTATGCGCACCACTTTGTCTTACTTTGGCATCGTTGCCGTTACCGGTTTGGGCAACATCGATATCGTTATGCACACCACGTTGTTTCACGTCGGCATCGTTGAGATGGCCTTTTTGCACCACATCAACATCGTTTTTCCAGCCACGTTGTGAAACGTCAGCAAAGTTGCCATTGCCAGATTGTTTAACGGTGGTGTCGTTGTAACGGCCACGTTGATTTACATCAGCTTCGTTGCCATTGCCGTTTTGTTTCACGTAGACGTCATTCAGGAAACCGCGCTGTTTAACATCGGCATCGTTTTTACGACCTGATTGTTTGACGTCGATTTCATTGAATTTACCGCTTTGAGCAACGGTAGCGTCATTTTTACGGCCACGTTGATCGATATCAGTATTATTTTTGTAGCCGCTTTGGTCTACTTGAGCATCGTTACGTTTGCCACGTTGCTCGATATTGATATCGTTTTTGGTACCGGTTTGATCGGTGGTGGCGGAGTTAAAAGAGCCACTTTGATAAATCACGGTATCACTTTTTGATGCCCCAATTTGAGTTGAGGTTGAGCTGTTTTTGGTTCCTTTTTGGGTTACATCAATCAGTACGCTGTTTGAACTGCTTTGCAGAGCATCAGCACTGTTACCATTACCGGTTTGGTAAATGGTGGTGGTTTGGTTGGCGGCGTTAACAGATACGGCACCGATAATAGCGGCAGTGATGATAGACAGATTCAACATTTTCATGGGATATATCCTCAGTGTTGCTTTGCCTGATTAATTTAATCGAGTAACTCAATTACTTTGATTGACTGTAATTGGTAACCCTACACCGTGTTGCACGACTGCAGCGCTAAGGCCCGTGCCATATTGATTGATATTGGCTTGATTACCCGAACCATATTGAGTAATCGATGCGTAATTGTTATATCCGTATTGGTTAATGGCTGCATCGTTAGATGAACCATATTGGCTAACGTATGCTTCGTTACCTGAACCATACTGCGCAACAGAAGCCGAATTATTATTTCCGATTTGTTCAGCAAAGGCGGTATTGTTGGTGCCATGCTGAGTCAGATAATAATCGTTAACATTGCCGCGTTGTTTTACAGTGGCTTTGTTAAGTGCACCGTCCTGTGCTATTTCGGTATTATTCCAGTTACCAATTTGTTTTACATGTGCTTGGTTTAACGTTATTTCATCTGGAGCCATATCTTCTGCTGCATAAGCTTGAGAACTTAATGCCAGCAAAATAGATATAGCCAGATAACCGGTTTTTCGCTGCATTATATTTACTCATGTCGTTGGTAATGTCCTCAAGACAGGAGTAAGTATTGGTTTGATATTTGATTACCAAAATAAAACTAATTTCTTATTTTTTCTGAGTGTGATGGATGAAAGTATTAATTCTTTTGATTGGGTGTTGGCTAACTTATTGTGGGGTATGATGATTTTTGAATGGGTTTTAATGGTGTGATAAGTGAAAGATTAAAAAAAAAGAGAGCAATACTGCTCTCTTTTTTATTGATAAGGGTTTAATACCCCAGCAAGAGTTAAATAGCCAGAGGTACATCCTCTTTCATATAACGTTGAATTATAGCGTTATTTATGTCAGACGGATTTTGTAAAGACCACAGGTTTTGCCTAATACCTTCCACAATCAGATGGGCAACACCGGCTTCAAG
>NZ_JBOFRH010000521.1:0-1539 GCF_051650925.1 Plesiomonas sp. | reverse complement strand
AAAAATAATATTCAGGAATGCTGATGTTATTTTGATGTTACATCGCATTCTAGAATAAAGGCAATTGATAGCCGTCAAGAAATGCGAAAAAGATATTTTAAACAGAAACATAAAGTGATGAGTCTGAAATAGTTATCTTGTAATCGTTGTTTTTAGAATAAATACACGCCAGCAAGCTGGTATGACCTGTTGTTTTTGCTAAAACGGCTTTTTTAAAGCGAATTATTCTGTATGAATATGCCTTGCGTGCATATGTGTAAAACGAAAGTGAAAGACTTAAGATTTGATAAATGAACGCGAGGGGAAAATGCGCGCATTACATTCTATAAATGTGCGATTTAAAATTAATTGTTGAGGGTATTATAATCAAAAAGAATATGCGCTGGTGTTATTGGTGGTGAAAATGAAATAAACATGCATTTCAGTCAGTTGTGTGAGCTTTATTTTTAATTCGAGCCGAGCATAAACGGGGATAAATATGTGATGCTATATAGTGCGTGCTACAAGACCCTCAATATCTAAACATCAATACCCAAGCAACCGAAGTCCTCACGGTTAAACCTCAAACGCCTCGATATCAACTCTTCTATTTTAAAGGCTAAGTTTTAAGACCGAAATTTCAAGTGCTTAACAACAACAGTAAACAGCGAATACTGCTACGTATTAGATACGTGCCGTATTCGCTGCAGTAGAAAAAGGGCTTGCGGTTGATGGTCTCAGAGGCCTTGCTCAATAACCGCATGTATAGCCGCAGTTAAACGGTGCACATCGTCTGTCGGCGACATATAGGGCGGCATCACATAGATTAAGCGCCCAAACGGACGGATCCACACCCCGAGACGCACAAACTCGGCCTGTAACCGCGCCATGTTCACCGGCTGGTGCATCTCCACCACACCGATCGCGCCGAGCACTCGCACATCCGCGACCGCAGGGTGTGTGCTTAACGGCTGCAAATCGGCCTTGAGCACCGCTTCGATACGCTGCACATCCGCTTGCCAGCTGCCGCTGGTCAGTAACGTCAGACTTGCCGATGCCACGGCGCAGGCGAGCGGGTTAGCCATAAAGGTTGGCCCGTGCATGAAACAACCGGCGCTACCACCGCTAATGGTATCGGCAATGTGGCGCGTGGTGAGGGTGGCGGAGAGTGTCATATAGCCGCCGGTTAAGGCTTTGCCTAAGCATAAAATATCGGGCGTGATCTCAGCATGTTCACAGGCAAAAAGCCGCCCGGTGCGACCAAATCCGGTCGCAATTTCGTCGGCAATCAGCAAGATACCAAACTCATCACATAGCTTACGTACTTCACGCAAGTATTGCGGGTGGTACATCCGCATCCCGCCTGCGCCTTGTACGATTGGCTCTAAGATAACGGCGGCAATTTCTTCATGGTGTTGTTCGAGCAAGGTGGCGAAGGGCGCAATATCCTGCGCTTGCCATGTGTCAGCGAAACGGCACTGTGGCGCTGGGGCAAACAGATGCTGCGGCAAAATGCCGCTATACAAACTGTGCATCGAGTTTTGTGGATCGCAAACTGAC
>NZ_JBOFRH010000520.1:0-3146 GCF_051650925.1 Plesiomonas sp. | reverse complement strand
TCGGATTGGGCGGGCGCTTGGATGCGACCAACATTGTTGACAGTGATGTGGCAGTTATTACCAGTATCGACCTTGATCATACCGACTGGCTGGGCAACTCTCGTGAAAGTATTGGCCGCGAAAAAGCCGGTATTTTCCGAGCACATTGTCCGGCGGTGGTGGGTGAGCCGGATATGCCTCAATCTATCGCACAGACGGCAAATAACCTTGGCACAACACTGTACCGTGTCGGCACTGAGTGGGCATATCATCTGTCAGATGCAGAAAATCCATCAACATGGTGCTGGCAGTGTGGTGACATGCAGCGTGATAATCTGCCGTTGCCTCAGATCCCGCTGCCGAATGCGGCCAGTGCATTGACCGCATTGCACCTGAGCGGTCTGCAAGTCAGTGACGATGCTATTTACCAAGGGCTGCTACAGGCTGCATTACCGGGGCGTTTTCAGCAGGTGATGCAAAACCCAACCGTTATTTTAGATGTGGCTCATAATCCGCATGCGGCACGCTATTTGGCGACTCGTCTGCAAGAGCGTCGTACCAATCCGGCACTGGGGCAAGTGTATGCGGTAGTGGGTATGCTGGCAGATAAAGATGCGGCAGGTGCCTTACAGGTTCTGTATCCTCATATTGATCATTGGTTTTGTGCTACGTTGGCAGGGCCGCGTGGTCAGCAGGGGCGTGATTTAGCCGCTATTTTATCGCAGATTGCTGTTCATCATGCCGATGCAGCAGGCCAAAATAGGGTGCGGGTTGCTGACGAGAGTCAAAATCTAGCTGTAGATACGGATATACAGGCATTTGATTCGGTGACTCACGCATGGAATGCGGTATTAACCTGTGCACAGCCACAAGATTTGGTGATTGTCTTCGGCTCGTTTTACACTGTGGCTGATGTGATGGAAGCAATCAGTGCCAAGCCAGCACATCAGCCAGCAAACAAGGAGGGCTAAAGTGGCAAGTCAATTTCAAAATCGTTTAGTCGGTGCCGTGGTATTAGTGGCACTGGGTGTGATTATTCTGCCCGATGTTTTAGACAGCCAGAAAAAGCACCAAGAGGATTTTGCAGCTATCCCTCTGAAACCAACAGTACAAGAGACCGGTAATCGGCCCGATCTGCCTCCGGCAATTTCACAGCCATTACAACCGTTACCTCCGGCGGAGCCTGATTTGCCCGAAACTGTTGATCCAATGCAATCAGCACAAGACAATAACTCAGCGCCAACGCCGGTAGCACCACCAAAACTGGCACCAACCACCACGGTAAAAACGCCGGAAGTGAACAAGCCTGCGCCAACAAAACCGGTGGTAAGTAAACCGATTACACCACCGGTAGTTGCACCTACTGAGGTAGTAAAACAACCGGAAAAAACTAAACCAGAGGCTGCGCCCAGTGGTAAAGCCTACGTGGTTCAGTTGGGGGCGTTAAAAAATGCTGATAAGGTCAATGAATTACTCGGTAAACTTCGTGCCGGTGGATATAAAGCGTACAGTCAGCCTTCACCCGCAGCTTCGGGGCAATTAAACCGAATCTATGTCGGGCCTGATACCAGTAAAGAAAAACTTCTTTTTGCACTGGATGACATGCAGCGTTTGACCGGTTTGCGCGGGCAGGTTCGGGGATTTGATCCGTTACGCCACTAGTTATTTTTGGCGTGAAATTTATATACGCAAACGTTTTCTTTTTTTGTTAGAATGCGCGCAACAGACGCGTCAGGATAAAATATGGTCTGGGTAGATTACGCAATTTTGGGTGTTATTGGTTTCTCGTCACTGGTGAGTTTGGTACGCGGTTTTGTCCGTGAAGCACTCTCGTTAGTGACATGGGTAGTGGCTTTTTTTGTGGCGAGTCATTTTTACCCTGAATTAGCGCAGTACTTTACACAATTTCAAGACCCCATGTTGCGCAATGGAACCGCTATTGCCGCGCTGTTCGTCGCTACACTTATTGCCGGATCAGTAATCAATTATGTGATCGGTCAGTTAGTTGAGAAAACCGGCCTGTCGGGTACCGATCGGGTGTTGGGGATCTGCTTTGGTGCGTTGCGAGGCGTGTTAATTATTGCAGCCATCTTGTTCTTCCTCGACTCTTTTACTGGCTTCTCTAAAACTGAGTGGTGGCAACAATCGGTTCTGATCCCGCAGTTTGGTACCGTCATCCAATGGTTTTTTGAATACCTGAAAGGTTCGTCCAGCTTCCTGCCCAAATTGCCGATGTAGCGCTATGCGGGCACTTGTAGAGGAAATAGAGGAAACATGTGTGGTATTGTCGGTATGGTCGGTTTCACCCCGGTCAATCAATCCATCTATGATGCGCTAACGTTGTTGCAGCATCGTGGTCAAGATGCCGCAGGCATCGTCACCATTGATAGCCAAAATGCGTTTCGGTTGCGAAAAGCGAATGGATTGGTCAAGGATGTATTCGAGGCGCGGCATATGCTGCGGCTGCAGGGCAATGTAGGGATAGGGCATGTGCGCTATCCTACCGCCGGCAGCTCCAGTGCTTCTGAAGCGCAACCTTTCTATGTTAACTCTCCTTTTGGTATCTCTTTGGCACATAACGGTAATCTGACCAATGCCATTGAGTTAAAAAGTAAACTCTTCCAAGTTGCCCGCCGCCACGTTAACACCACCTCTGATTCTGAAGTGTTGCTTAATATTCTGGCCAATGAACTTAACCGTTTTGATCATTATCCACTGACCCAAGATAATGTGTTTGCCGCGGTAAGCGCGCTGCATAAACTGGTTCGTGGTGCGTATGCTTGTGTAGCCATGATTATCGGTAATGGGATGCTGGCGTTTCGTGATCCTAACGGCATTCGGCCTCTCGTGCTTGGCAAACGGTTGCTTGATGACGGGCGTCTTGAGTACATGGTTGCATCAGAAACCGTGGCACTTGATGCGGTCGGTTTTGAATTTGTGCGTGATGTTGCACCGGGTGAGGCGATTTACATCACCTTTGATGGTGAGCTTTACACCCAGCAATGTGCCGAAAATCCGCGCACTTGCCCGTGTATTTTTGAGTTCGTCTATTTTGCCCGCCCAGACTCATTCATTGATAAAGTCTCGGTTTACAGCGCCCGTGTACATATGGGGCAGCGTTTGGGTGAGAAAATTGCACGTGAGTGGCAGGATTTGGATATCGATGT
>NZ_JBOFRH010000519.1:0-3453 GCF_051650925.1 Plesiomonas sp. | reverse complement strand
ATTTGTGGCCGCTGCATATTGAGTTGCCGTATGCTGATCGGTTACGCGTTGAGTATCACTTTCATCACGCGCAGTAAACGAGTACGCACTCGTCAGATCATCATCTTGCTGCTGGGCAAAAAATGTAGGCACTTCAACCCCAGGGATCAGCGGATTCTCGCGCTTTAGCGCATCTTCAATCTGCTTATTCTGAGAGTTTTCTTGCTCTTGCTGCTCGATTTCACGCTGACGCTGCTCGGCAATACGCTCAGACGGCAGTTTAATACCCAGCGATGCTAATGTACGGCGGGTTGGAATTTTAACCGGATTTGGCCGCGGCATTTCAGGTACGTTAGGCTTAACCTGCGATTTCGGTGTATAGGTGGTATCAGTATCATCAGCGTGATGAGCGCTAAAACTGTGCGCGGATACATCGTGAAGATCGTCGTTCTCCCCTGCTGCACTGCTGCTAATATTTGAATCACCTGCCTCTGAGTGCGCGGAGAAACTAAACGGTGAGCTACCACTTGACGCGCTAGCTACTGAAGTCACCGTTGCAGCAACTGAACTGCCTGCAATACTGGCGGCTGATGAGGCATCAGAAAATGCTGAACCAAATGGAGAGATCTCTTCATCCAACCCCGGATTAATGCTTTGGCTGTTAAATGCCGCTGCCTTTTCAGGTGAGCGAATATCAGCCTGAACTGGAGAGGGATCCATCGCCATAAGCGCGTCAAGCCCAGCCAGATCGACTTGTGGCTCAAACCAGTTGTCTTGCTCATGACTATCATCAACGTGAATTGTTGCGGCCTGCGAAGGAGTAACGGCTGTTGACGACATAGCCAATACAGATGCTGGTGCAACAGCAGATTTTATCTCTGGCTCTTTGAAGCTGAGGTTATTTATCTCAGGCTCTTGGTCAAATAAAGGCGGTGCTACCGCTTTCATTGCCGTGTCAGTATGAGTACTGAGTGAAATATCATCATCCGTGCGGTGAGCATGCAAAGATGGCATGACAGTATCCTTGTCATCCATCTTAGGCTTTTTTGTGGCTGACTCATCCGTGCTCGTGGTCTCTGTCACCGCATTTTTCTTCGCACGACGTGGCGATTGCAGCAATACATCATCACTGTCTATATCATCTTTATCGGCATCATCTTCTGATGAGTTATCATGCAGATCAAGATCACGCGTGCGCTGTTGATTTTTTTGCGGCTGCTTTTTACTGTTTTTTATCTTTGCTGCAGCACGCTCTTCCTGCTCATCAAGCGCTTCATCATCAAGGTATTCATCATCGTCTTCATGATCATAACCTTGTTGATCAACATAATCGGCATCATCCGCTTCACGTGCCGCTTTATCTGCCGCAGCTTTTTCCGTCAGCATTTCACGACGGCGAGTACCACCACCCGAAAAGAAAGCCACCGGACTTAAAATTGCGGCACCAATATTTTCGGCCAACGTCAGCCATGACAAACCGGTAAACAGGGTCACTGCCGATGCCCAGACACACAACAAAATTAAGGTTGCGCCGATTTGCGAGAACCAAGGTACGCTGTAGTTGCTGATAGCCGCACCGATAAACCCACCGGAAGGGAAATAGTAAAAATCATCAATACTGATGGCGGCTAACCCACAAGATGCGCCAATCAGCAGCACAACACCAATCAGGCGTAATGCTAAATTTAGGAAATCAAACGGTTCATCATCGCTACGGCGACGGAACATCACCCATGCGGCAAGCACCATAATAGGCGGCACGGTATAAGCAAGCACCCCGACCGATAAGAACAGCGTATCCGCAACCCATGCCCCTACCGCACCGGTAATATTTTGTATTGCATCATGCCATGAAGCTTGCGACCAGCTCGGATCTGAGGGGTCAAAGCTAAGCAGCGCAACCATCATATAGACAGCAAAAATAACACCCACAATCAAGAATGCTTCCATGATGCGGTGTAATCCACTTAATTTCTTATTGGTTCTAGCTTTTTTTTCTGCGAGTACCTGGCTCAAAAATGTCTCTCCAGGAGTCAATATTAACGACCAAAAATACGCCGAGCGGCACAAGCCGCTCGAGCGTTTTGATCTGGATGAATGACCAGTATTTTAACTAAGCTGAACGAGTTTTGCACCCTTCATACTCATCTTGTTATTTAACGAGTCTTTATCACCAAACGATTGGTCTGTTTTACCTCTTCCATTACAACGTAAGTACGCGTGTCATTCACACCCGGCAAACGCAGTAAGGTTTCACCTAATAACTTACGGTACGCTGACATATCAGGTACACGTGTTTTCAGCAGGTAGTCAAAATCACCGGAAACCAGATGGCACTCTTGGATCTCTTCAAGCTTTTGCACGGCGGCATTAAATTGCTCAAAAACATCAGGTGCGCCACGGTTTAAGGTTATTTCAACAAATACCAATAAAGATGCATCTAAATAATGTGGGTTTAATAACGCCGTATAACCGTTAATAAAACCCTGACGCTCTAAGCGTCGTACCCGTTCTAAACAGGGAGTGGGTGATAAACCGACGCGCTTTGATAATTCAACGTTGGATATACGCCCGTCCTTTTGTAGCTCATTCAGAATATTACGATCTATTCTGTCGAGATCTTTGCTTGGCCGCTTTTTATTCTCTGTCATTTTACTCCACCCGTTTCGTCCTTGCGTGAATTAATGCTGCATCCTAACCCAAAAAAGAAACACCATACCAACTTAGTCGTTATATACTAGCAACATATACAGAGGATTCACAAACCTTCAGCGTTATACACCATTTACCGCGAGGTACTCAGATGATTATTGGTATTCCTAAAGAGATCAAAAACCATGAATATCGCGTTGGGATGACTCCTGCTGGCGTGAAAGAACTCTCTGTTCATGGCCATCAACTCCTTGTCCAAACTCATGCAGGCAGTCAGATCGGTTTTACTGATGCCGATTATATTGCTGCAGGAGCGCGTATTGTTTCTTCCTCAGATGATGTTTTCGCAAATGCAGAGATGATTGTCAAAGTAAAAGAGCTACAAACAGTAGAACGTACCAAACTTCTCCCCTCTCAGGTGCTTTTTACCTATCTCCATCTGGCAGCAGATATGGAACAGACTCACGCTTTACTGCAAAGTGATGCAATTTGTATTGCTTATGAAACCGTGACCCATGCACTCGGTGGTCTGCCGCTTTTAGCACCCATGTCTGAAGTTGCCGGTCGCATGGCGGTACAAGCAGGCGCACATGCACTGGAAAAATCACAAGGGGGATCGGGCATTTTACTTGGCGGTGTTCCGGGCATTCCTGCGGCGAATGTGGTGATTTTTGGTGGCGGTGTGGTTGGTGCCAATGCCGCACGAATTGCGGTCGGTATGCGGGCAACCGTTACCCTGTTTGATAACAATATTGATACATTACGCCGCCTAGACACTGAGTTCGCAGGCCGTGTTCAACTGCTCAGCCCAACCCATGCCGC
>NZ_JBOFRH010000518.1:0-1160 GCF_051650925.1 Plesiomonas sp. | reverse complement strand
GTGGGCGGCCTTCAGTGCCTATGTGATCATGCGGCCGGTCTTTAAACAGACCTGGCACCGCGGGCTGCTGCGGATCGCCGGTACCTTACTCGGCGCGCTGTGCGCAATTGGCTTTCTACTATTATGCCGCACCGAGTTGAGCTTAGCTCTATTATGTACTGCCATTTTGCTGGTCAATACCGCAACGGCCTATTACACCAATGTGGCGTCTGATGAGTACAATTACGCGATTTTGTTTTTTGGGCTGACCTTTACCCTGATTGTTAGCTATGCCTATGTTTATCCAGATACTGACATTTTCCATATTGGCATGATGCGTACTGGCGATGTGATGATTGGCTCACTCTCTACCATTGCGGTGGGCATGCTGATCCAACGTATTTGGCCAGATCCGGCTCCAGTTGCAGCTAACTCGAAGCCGCATGCCGAATCCACAACCTCGGCGCCCAAAAACACCGCCGCGATTGCCTCTGTCAGCGCGCCAACTAAAGCGGTGAGCTGGCCGTTTTGCCATTTGCACTTTTTATTTGCCCTGCTAGCTGGTGTCACTATTACACTGATGCCGCTATCAACTCTGGTGCATCACAACTCGCTGTTTATTCAAGCAGCGGTGAGTATTTTGGCGGTATCCAACCAGCCGCGCTCGGTACAGGCCGATGATTTGCCGATCTCTACAGCACGCAAGCTGATTTACCGAGCGACCGGCTGCTTTTTAGGTGGGGTTGCGGGCATTATCTGTAACCTGATCAGCGTGGCCGCCGACTCGTATGCCCTGTTGGTATTCTTGACCTTACTGGGAACCGCCTTTGGCCGCATCATTCAAGACAGCAGCAAAACTGCCTCGTATGTCGGTACCCAATTTACCGTAGGTTTGCTGATGGTGTGCGTGCATGACACCACCCAGTTAGTGAATGACAGTTACGGGGTATACCGCTTCGCCGGTGTCTTTATGGGCTTCCTGATTTTTGTCCCTGCGCTGTTTATTCTGGCTAGTCTGTTTTACCGCTACGGCAGCCAACCACAGCACCCCACAGAGGCGTAACACCTCAGCTGACGGCGTGCAAAGCGCCGTCATTTTCTCGCACTCAAAACCTATCTCGGTTCAAAATTCAAAAACAGCGCGATTCACTGTTATTCAATAACCGTCTATTCAATAAACG
>NZ_JBOFRH010000517.1:0-16613 GCF_051650925.1 Plesiomonas sp. | reverse complement strand
CTTTGTACCGGAAGAGTACTGGGAACTACACGCTGACTTGCGTGCGCAAAGCACAGTGCTGCGTATGCAGGTTTTGCAGCGTAATGGCAAAGCGTTTGAGCCTGTTACACAAGCGGAAAGCGATGAGGCCGTTGCTCTGCTCGAAAAAGCAGCGTATACCGTTACCGATCGTGAAGATCGTCCGACATCAAGCAAGCCTTCAGCGCCGTTTATCACCTCTACGTTGCAGCAAGCTGCCAGTACCCGTTTAGGGTATGGGGTGAAAAAAACCATGATGCTGGCACAGCGCTTGTATGAAGCGGGGCATATTACCTATATGCGTACCGATTCAACGAACCTGAGCCAAGATGCACTGAGCATGGCACGCGGTTTTATTGAGTCAGAATTTGGTGAAAAATACCTGCCAGAAAAAGCATTAACTTATTCTAGCAAAGAGAATGCACAAGAAGCACACGAAGCTATTCGCCCTTCTGATGTGGCGATTCAAGCTGATGAACTTAAGGGAATGGAGCAAGACGCACAAAAACTGTACGGCTTAATTTGGCGTCAGTTTGTGGCTTGCCAGATGGTTCCAGCTCAGTATGATTCCACTACATTAACCGTAACTGCCGGTGAGTTCACACTGAAAGCGCGTGGACGTACACTGCGCTTTGATGGTTGGACTCGCGTACAGGTTGCTAACCGTAAAAATGATGATGATCAGGCTTTACCTGCGGTTGAAAAAGGTCAGAAGTTTGAGCTACAGGCACTTGACCCTAGCCAACACTTTACCAAGCCACCGGCGCGTTTTAGTGAAGCATCGTTGGTTAAAGAGCTTGAAAAGCGTGGTATTGGTCGTCCGTCAACCTATGCAACCATTATCTCGACTATTCAAGACCGCGGTTATGTACGCGTTGAGAATCGCCGTTTTTATGCCGAGAAAATGGGTGAAATAGTCTCAGATCGTCTCGAAGAGAACTTCACTAAGCTGATGAGCTATGACTTTACGGCCCACCTTGAAGGTGAGCTTGATGAAGTGGCAAATGGCAAAGAGGAGTGGAAACAGGTTCTGAACCGTTTCTTTAAAGATTTTACTGCCTTGATTGATGTTGCTGAAAAAGATGACAGCGAAGGTGGCATGCGCGCTAATCCAATGATCTTAACTGACATTGAATGTCCGACATGTAGCCGTCCGATGGGGATCAGAACTGCAACTACCGGCGTATTCTTAGGTTGTTCGGGTTATGCTCTGCCGCCAAAAGAGCGTTGTAAGACAACCACTAACCTTATCCCTGAAGCGGAACTGCTTAATATTTTAGAAGGTGATGTTGCTGAAACCAACGCACTGTTGGCGCGTCGCCGCTGTGTTAAATGCGGTACAGCGATGGACAGCTACCTACTGGACAATACCCGCAAATTACATGTGTGTGGTAATAACCCAAGCTGTGATGGTTATGAAGTTGAGCAGGGCGAGTTTCGTCTGAAAGGCTATGATGGCCCAGTTATCGAATGCGACAAGTGTGGCACCGAAATGCACTTAAAAGTCGGTCGTTTTGGTAAATACATGGGTTGTACGAATCCTGATTGCAAAAATACCCGTAAGATTTTGAAAAGCGGTGAAATTGCACCACCAAAAGAAGATCCGGTACCGTTACCTGAGCTTAAGTGTGAAAAGTCAGATGCCTACTTTGTATTGCGTGATGGTGCTGCAGGCGTGTTCCTTGCTGCCAATACATTCCCTAAATCACGTGAAACCCGTGCACCGCTGGTAGAAGAGTTGGTGATGTTTAAAGATCGGCTGGCAGAAAAACTGCGTTATTTAGCGGATGCGCCTGTTGCTGATCCTGAAGGAAATAAAACGACCGTCCGCTTTAGCCGTAAAACGAAGCAGCAATATGTTGCTTCAGAAAAAGAGGGTAAGGCTACTGGTTGGTCAGCATTCTATGTTGATGGGAAATGGGTCGCAAAAGAGAAGTAATCTCATGTTACTTATTGCAGCCATGTTTCAATAAAAATAAAAGCCGCTAATGCGGCTTTTATTTTTTGTCTTATTTTATTGATACAATCACCAATGTAATCATATTGTAAATACATTTATTACATCGCGATCGCAATTGTATAATTATTCAGCAAGCTCATTGTTAATTATTGTTCAGTGCAAGCTGATTCATACGTTGTGTGTTGAGCCCTGCAATATGGCATTTACCATTTCTTTTTAGGTTGAAATAACACGTCTAAATCGTCAGACTCTTTTTGTTTTGACTGATTATCGAGCTTTCGTTTCACTTCATTCTGGTGGCGGTTGATTTCTTCAATATCCGTAATCATGCGCGTGGTCATTTTTTCTGCATAATCATCTTCATACTTTGCCAGTACATTTAACCCTTTGGTCAGCAGTTGTTTTGCATTACTCCACTGGTTGGCAGCGAGTGCTTCACGGGCACGTTTATACAAATTATCAATATTGATCATTAGCTGTAAGCGTTCTAAACGTTGGTTTTCAGCAATAAAAACCCGCGTCTCTTGTCTGCCATAGCCGTGCTCTGCACGGATCACCGCTCGCAATCGGCGGATTAGCTTTAATAAAACCAACGCTTGTTTATCATTATCGGGTGGGGTGAAGTGGCTTAATTCTTGTCCTGCAAAATTCTGTGTAGAGTGATTAATTTGTGTTTGCAGCGCAGTAGCTTGTTCTGCTAAGTCGGTATTTTTTGAATCAAGCTGTGCTAACCCCTTAATGGCTATTAGGCTACGGGTTTGTAAGCAGAGCAGCAGATCTTTACTAAACGGGATGGTATTGACTTGCGTTAAAAGCTGATCAGTTTCGTCAATAATGGCGTTTAATTTTTGAGCTTCAATACGTTTGGTATGTGCAATTCTTGCTCTGTTTTGAACAACAATGTTGTAACCAATAACCAGTAATAAAAGAATACCGAACAAGATGAAGAAAAGGATTAAGTTCATAAATGGGGGCTCTAGATCCAAGAGTCAAAAAATCGCAGTTAAAGATACATGATTAGCGCATTGCAAGATAGTAGAAGGACTCTATTCTTGTGATATGGCTATTTTTATCATCTTGTGCTGAAAAGTAAGATGTAAATCAGATTAAACAGATTTAACTTCATCTTGATGTTCTGATTGCATAGCAATTTGTCGGTTTTATGAATAAACTCTGGTATGGAGTATGCACTTAGTGGATAAGTAATTACTTGAAGTATCGCCCTAGGCAATAGTGCCACAAGAGTTAACGGAATAACGGTTGAGTTGGCTATGAAATTACAACAGCTTAGGTATATTGTAGAAGTCGTTAATCATAATTTAAATGTATCTTCCACTGCTGAAGGGCTTTATACCTCCCAACCTGGCATCAGCAAGCAGGTGAGAATGCTCGAAGATGAGCTGGGTATTCAGGTTTTTGAGCGCAGCGGAAAGCATTTAACGCAAGTCACCCCTGCGGGTAGAGAGATTATCCGTATATCACGTGATATCTTGGCAAAAGTTGAAAGTATCAAATCAGTTGCCGGTGAACATACTCACCCTGAGCGTGGAACTCTGAATATTTCAACAACCCACACACAGGCTCGCTATGCGTTGCCAAAAGTGATTAAAGGGTTTATTGACCGCTATCCGAAAGTCTCTTTACATATGCATCAGGGCACACCTGCACAGATCTCTGAGGCTGTTGCTAAAGGGGCTGCTGATTTTGCCATTGCAACGGAAGCGCTGCACCTGTATCACGATTTAGTCATGCTGCCTTGTTATCACTGGAATCGTTCAATTGTGGTCTCTCCGAACCACCCACTGGCGCATAAAGGGCAAATCACTATTCACGATCTGGCCGCTTATCCGCTGGTCACCTATATCTTTGGGTTTACTGGCCGTTCTGAATTAGATTCGGCATTCAATCGGGAAGGGTTAACACCGCGCATTGTTTTTACAGCAACGGATGCCGATGTCATTAAAACTTATGTCCGTTTAGGCATTGGTGTTGGTGTGGTGGCTTCTATGGCAATTGATCCGGTTTTGGATAAAGATCTAATAGCCATTGATGCTAGCCATATTTTTGGTGCAAGCACCACAAAAATTGGCTTTCGAAAAGGCTCTTTCCTGCGAAATTATATGTACGATTTTATGCAGCGCTTTGCCCCACATCTAACCAAAGATCTGGTTAATACCGCAATCTCATTACGCTCAAATGAAGAGATTGAAGAGATGTTTGAAGATATTAAATTACCGGTTAGATAGAAAAACGGTGGGTGCTGGGGAGTTTTTTATCCCTGCATCATATCGTTTTTATGCTGTTTTTGTTTTGTTTACAGTGTCTTGCTATTGAGTTACTGCACAAAGGGCTTTTCAATGGGAAGCCCTTTGTCGTTTCACCTATGCGCTTATCATGCTGTAGGTATAAAGTGCTGTAAATATAAAAAAGAGTGGTGATTTTCAGCATTCCCCCTAAGATACCGAAGAATAAATAAGATATTCACGGATAAACCGTGTGAATTTTTTGATGGTATTTTTCGTACATGACTCTGCAGACGCAATTTGTCACGCTTGATACACTGTTGAGTGGGTTAACACACTATTGGCAGTTTTACCCATTTCACTCGTTAGAAGCCTATTTTCAGCAGACTGATTCAGCACTTGATGCGGCATTACGCCAGTTATCTTTGCATGATATTGATACGCTGGATAATGATAAACACGCACTATTGGCGTTTCTTACCCCCTTTATTTCGCAGGCTCCTGCGCTATTTCAGGCCGCTCAAATTCCGATAATGCCACGAGATGCAGGCTGTACAACACTGCCATTATCGGCAACATCTGGTGCTATCTCTCCGCGTAAACAGCAGCAAATTACTGATTTTATTGCCACTATGCCAAACGAACATCTTCCGCTACTGGAGTGGTGTGCCGGAAAGGGGCATTTAGGCCGAGCCTTGGCAAAGCAGCGGAATTTGCCTGTTGAGTGTATTGAACTACAGGCGGTACTTTGTGCTGATGGAGATGTACTGGCAAAGGCCGAGGGGCTCTCACAAGTGCAGTTTTATGAGCAGGATGCTTTTGCGCCGTCAGCGTCGCATTTTTTCCGCGCACAGCAACATGCGGTTGGCCTGCATGCCTGTGGTGCGTTACATATGCAATTGTTGCAACATGGCGCTCGGGCAGCGTGCGATGCTCTGACCATATCACCCTGTTGTTATCATAAAATCCCAACGGATATTTATCAGCCTATGTCTGTTGCTGCTGCAAAATCGGCGCTCAGGCTGGATAAAAATGATTTGCGGTTGAGCTTGCAAGAGTCAGTGACCGGTGGTGAGCGAATCAAGCGTTTACGCCATATTGAGGTCAGTTACCGTTTAGGGTTTGATGCTCTACAGCGTCAGATCCGTGGTGTTGATTGTTATCTGAATGTACCGAACTTACCAAAAGCACTATTGGCACAAGGTTTTATTGCGTTTGTACATTGGGCGGCAGAGAAAAAAGGCATAGCGTTACCCGATGAGGTTGATTGGGCATACTGGGAAAGGGTAGGACAGCAACGCCATCTACAGGTCAGTAGAACCGAGCTGGTTAGGCATTTATTCCGTCGGCCGATAGAGATCTGGCTGGCACTTGATCGGGCATTGTATCTGCAAGAGCAGGGGTATGATGTTCAGTTAGGTGAGTTTTGTGAACACCCGATTACTCCGCGTAATATTATGATCCATGGGAAGCGTAAGTCATTCAATTAAGAAGATAAAAAAGCCGGTACAAGGTGCACCGGCTTGGTTTGTTTATCTGCTGTGCTTAACTTTATTTAATGATCACCGAAAATGAGGTGATCATTTGTGTTAATGCAAAAAATTGGACTCATAGCGCCAGATTAATCGCAGTGAACCACTTTGATTGCAAGACCACCGCGTGAGGTTTCACGGTATTTGGCGTTCATGTCTTTACCGGTTTCCAGCATGGTTTCGATCACTTTATCAAGTGATACACGCGGCTCACTGGTACGGCGCATCGCCATACGTGCAGAGTTAATCGCTTTCATTGAGGCAATTGCGTTACGCTCGATACAAGGCACTTGAACTTGGCCTGCAACAGGGTCACAGGTCAGGCCTAAGTTGTGCTCCATGCCGATTTCTGCGGCAATACACACTTGCTCAGGTGAGCCACCCAGCAATTCTGCCAGACCTGCAGCAGCCATTGAACAGGCAACACCCACTTCGCCTTGACAGCCTACTTCAGCACCCGAGATAGAGGCGTTCATTTTGTATAGCGCACCAATAACACCGGAAGCAAAGAAGTAACGGCGGCACTCTTCATCGGTAACAGGCTTGATGAAGTGATTATAATAGGCCAGTACCGCAGGAATAATGCCACATGCGCCATTGGTTGGTGCAGTCACGACACGGCCACCGGCCGCATTCTCTTCGCTTACGGCCAGTGCGAACATGTTGACCCAGTCAACCACATTCATCGGATCGCTCGACAGCTTGTCTGACGTAATCAGCAAACGGTGTAGCGAAGAGGCACGGCGTGGAACACGCAGTGGGCCGGGCAGATAACCTTCGGTGTTCAGGCCGCGGTCCATACAATCTTGCATGGTTTTCCATACCGCTTGGAAGTAGTGCTCAATCTCTTCCATGCTGTGCATGGCCAGCTCATTTTGTAGCACTAAGCCTGACAGTGACAGACCGGTTGCTTGGCAATGTGCCAGCAGATCTGATGCATGGTTGAACGGGTATGGCATTACAAATGAAGAGGCTTGTTCTTTACCAAAATGCTCTTCATCCACAATAAAACCACCACCAATTGAGAAGTAAGTTTTGCTTAATACTTTCTCATTGTTGGAAAAGGCGTGGATTTGCATCGCATTTTCATGCAGTTCAAGATTTGTGTTGTGGAAGTTCATTCCACCTTCACGCGGGAACTCAACCTCGTGTGCATTTTTTGCTAATGCTAAACGCTCGGTCGTTTCAACGTTGTGAATAAAAGCTGGAATGCTGTCGATATCCACGGTATCCGGCATGTTACCAGCTAGGCCCATAATGATAGCGATATCAGTATGATGCCCTTTACCGGTAAGAGACAGTGAGCCGTAAACATCAACGGCAATGCGGGTCACATCCTTGAGACGCCCCATGGTTACCAACTCATCGACGAACTGTTTACCGGCTTTCATTGGCCCAACAGTGTGTGAGCTTGACGGGCCAATACCGATTTTGTACATGTCGAATACGCTAATCACGGTGTTCTCCTCAATGAGGCCACAGGCCAAATTGGTCAATCAAATTAGGGTGTTAGCGCTGATATCTCAACGCTAAAGTAAGTTGTATTTATCCGTGGTGCTGTTTATGCACAAACCACAAAGGGGAGCAGGTAAAAACCTGCTCCCCTCCATCCATGGATGTTTGCTTTCTGCTTGTTAGACCAGGCTGAACACAATCGCAGAGATTGCTACAGAGCCCATCAGTACAACGAAGGCATTGCTTAACTTGTCGCTTCTGTACTTCTGCATCGCAGGTACTTTACGGATTGCGTACATTGGCATGATAAACAGAATCATGGCAATGATTGGGCCGCCGAGTGATTCAATCATACCCAGAATGCTTGGGTTGATGGAAGCAACAATCCACAAGGTTGCAATCATAAACACTACAGTGAAACGGTCAATCTTCTTAATGTCAGGAGTCTTACCATTTGAGCGCAGTTGCTTAACAATTAAGCCATTTAGACCTTCACGCGCACCTAAGTAGTGGCCGAAGAAAGAACTTACGATAGCAACGAAGGCGATCAACGGGCCTAAGTAAGAGATAAACGGACTTTCATGCTTGTTTGCTAAGTATGACAGAACTGCGATATTTTGCTGCTTCGCTGCAGCTAAATCTGCTGGGCTCAGGCTAAGTACGCAGCTAAATACGAAGAACATAACAAAACCAAGCAGCATCATTGAAGTGCGCTTTAGAATTTGGCTAGCACGACGCTCTGCATTTTCACCGTAAGTACGCTGCTGTGCCATAGAGAAGGCAGAGATTGCAGGTGAATGGTTAAACGCAAAAATCAGTACCGGAATGGTGAGCCACAATGTTGAACCAAAATCAGCAAATGATGGCATCGGTGCTGTCAGCATTGAGGTATTCCAGTCTTGAATCAGGTAGATAGACAGGAATGCCAGAATAGCAACAAGTGGGTACACCAGAAACTCGGTGACTTTCAGCATCAGCTTCTCACCGGCGATCATGACTGACATCATACCCAGAATCAGTACGATAGACAGAATGCCACGCGGGATAGACTCCATGCCCAGCTGGTTAACCATGAAAGAGTCAACCGTGTTGGTGATGCCTACACCGTAAATCAGCACGATAGGGTAGATAGCAAAGAAGTACAGCAGGGTGATCAGCTTACCGGCAGTTTTTCCGAAATGCTCTTCAACCACCTCAGTAATGTCGCTGCCTGGCTTTGAAGAAGACAGAACAAAACGGCACATACCACGGTGAGCTAAATAGGTCATTGGGCCAACAATCAGCGCCATGACCAGCAGCGGCCAAAAACCACCCATACCGGCGTTAATCGGTAAAAATAAAATACCTGCACCGACAGCAGTACCAAACAGGCTTAGCACCCACGTAGTATCTTGTTTGCTCCACGGTATATTTGCAGCATTTGCTACTGTATTGACAGTTGCTTCTGATTTCATTTCGCCGTCACCCTTGGGGAATTTAGAATATTATTGGTTGTTGGCGCGGGAGTATAGAGGGTTACTCTGTCAAAGATATGTCAGCATGCATTTTCTGTGATCTGATGAATATATCAGATGAATCAATGTGATTTTGATCACTAGATTTGACGGGAATTTGTTATTTTTGAATAAGATGTGACATTTTGAACCACATTATGTGATGTGCTGTACGAAGTTACGTAGCATTGCCGCCGTTGCGCCCCAGATAGTTTTTTGGTTCACCGTAATGGCGTAGACAGAGTGTGGCGTTCTATTGTGTTGGCGGATGACTTGCCACGCATGATACTCCGGCAGAGCCAAAAAATTGGCTAGCGGTAACTCAAAAATATCACTTACTTCATTGGTATCGGCGTGTAACACAAAGTTTGGCTGTACCAGACCAATCACAGGTGTGACTAAGTAACCACTGACCGTGCTGATCGCGGGCAGCGTTCCCCAAATTTGAATATGCTCGGCTGTCAGGCCAATTTCCTCTTGAGTTTCCCGTAGCGCTGTCATGATCAGTGAACCATCACGGGGCTCTTTGCGTCCGCCCGGAAAGGCAATTTGTCCGGCGTGATGGCGAAGATGCAACGCCCGCTGCGTTAACAGCAACTGCGGATCAGCGCGGTTAACCAGCGGGATCAGCACGGCGGCTGAACGCATTGTTGTCGTACTGATAAACGCAGATACTGCCGGTTTTACTGCCGTTTGCAGCAGAAAACGTGTCTGTATCTTCGCCAGCATTGGGTTCATAGCGTATTAGCCAGTACTGGTAGAATACGGCCCACTTTATCCAGTGTCTCTTGATACTCATCATCGGCACGGCTGTCTGCCACAATGCCACCACCAGCCCAGCAGTGCAGTTTTCCCTGATTTGCCACTAAAGTACGAATGGTAATGCTCGTATCCATCCGCCCACAACAGCTTAAATAGCCAATACTGCCGCAGTAAAAGCTGCGCCGCTGTGGTTCAAGCTCATCAATAATCTGCATCGCGCGGATTTTAGGCGCACCTGTGATAGAACCGCCCGGAAAACAGGCTCGTAGCAAATCGGTATTGCGTTGCGTTTCTTCCAGCTCTGCCTGCACAGTACTGACTAAGTGATGCACTGCTGGGAAGCTCTCAATCACAAACAGCTCGGGCACTGTCACACTGCCGGCTTTTGCCACACGGCCAATGTCATTGCGCATCAGATCAACAATCATCAGGTTTTCTGACTGATCCTTTTCTGACATGGCCAGTGCCGCGGCTTCTGCTCTATCCAAAATAGGGTCAGTACTGCGTGGGCGAGTGCCTTTAATCGGGCGGGTGACCACCTGCGTACCGGTAACAGCCAAAAACCGTTCGGGGGATACACTGAGAAGAGCGCCTTGCTTTAAACGGATAAATGCAGAGAACGGGGCTTGGTTAGACTGGTTTAAGCGTAAAAAAGCATCCCACTCACTGCCGGTATACGGCGCGCTAAAACGTTGTGCTAGATTAACCTGATAACAATCGCCCGAGGCTAAATAGGCCTGCACAGCATCAAATTTCTGCTGATACTCTGCCCGCGTCATATTAGGTTGCCAGTCATCTGTGAGCACAAACGGCATGGTTACTGTGGGCGGGGTAAGTGCTGAAACTGGACCAAGCGGGTTGTCTGCCTGCTGTAACAGCCACTGATAACGCTGATGCACATCTTGGTGGCTAAACAACGTCAGCGTTTGTTGCTGATGATCAGCAATCAGTGCCCAGTCATAAATACCCACTGCCATATCGGGCAGCGTAATATCTGCGTCACTGCCTTCAGGTAAGATCTCAAAACGGCGGCCTAAATCATACGAAAACGCCCCTACTGCACCGCCTAAAAATGGCAGTGTCGGATGGCTTTTCAGCACCGGCAAGCAGCGTTGTTGGATCTCTTCAAGCAACTGTAGCGGATCACCCGTGTGTACCGACTGCTGATTATTCATCTCGACAGTGGTGTGGTTGCCATAAGTTTCCAGCGTGGCAAGGGGATCTGCCACCAGAATATCGTAACGGCTATGTTGGTGCGTTGAGCGCCCAGAGGTGAGCAACATCGCCCATGGCAGAGTGGCAAGTGGCGCAAACAGATTTAACACACACTCTGTGTGGTATTCCAATGCCAAACATGAGGGGAAGCGGTTGTTATTTATAAACATCTCAGATTTGTGATAACGGATTAATCGGTGTGTGAATGCGCGCATAGTCACGCCAGAAAGCTGAGAGTATCATAGCTTTACGTTATAGGGGATCGATACGATAAGGATGTTGCATTATCTCTCTACGTGTTCCGCTTCGTATCTCTGCCCTTGCCTACTTTGGAAGCCTAAAAATATAAGAGGATCGACCGATGACTATCATCCGTAAAGATGACCTCATTGACAGTGTCGCAGATGCATTACAGTACATTTCTTATTACCACCCGCTCGACTTTATTCGTGCAATGGAAACTGCGTATAACAAAGAGCAGAATCAGGCCGCCAAGGATGCGATTGCCCAAATTCTAATTAACTCACGAATGTGTGCTGAAGGGCATCGCCCGATTTGCCAAGATACCGGTATTGTTACCTGTTTTGTCAAAATTGGTATGCAAGTGCAGTGGGATACAGACGATACCGTGCAAGAAATGGTAGATGAAGGGGTACGCCGCGCCTATACCTTTGCAGAGAATACCCTGCGCGCCTCGGTTGTCGCTGATCCGGCGGGTACTCGTAAAAATACCAAAGACAACACCCCAGCGGTAGTTCACATTGAAATGGTCAAAGGCAATACTGTTGAGGTTTCAATTGCCGCCAAGGGCGGTGGTTCAGAAAATAAATCGAAAATGGTGATGCTCAACCCGTCAGATGATATTGCTGAATGGGTCGAAAAAACACTGCCAACTATGGGGGCAGGCTGGTGTCCTCCGGGAATGCTCGGTATTGGTATTGGTGGTACGGCAGAAAAAGCGGCTGTTATGGCAAAAGAAGCCTTAATGGAAAGCTGTGATATTCAGGAATTAATCGAACGTGGTGCACAGACTACCGAAGAGAAACTGCGTCTTGATATTTATCAGCGTGCTAACCGTTTAGGCATTGGCGCGCAAGGGCTTGGCGGATTAACCACTGTGCTCGATGTCAAAATTAAGAGCGCTCCGACGCATGCCGCGTCCAAACCGGTGGTGATGATCCCCAATTGTGCTGCCACCCGTCATATTCACTTTACCCTCGATGGCTCGGGGGCAGCAGAGCTGACTCCACCTTCACTCGATCAGTGGCCGAAAATTACGTGGGAAGCTGGTGCGAATGTGCGCCGAGTCAATCTTGATACCGTCACCCCTGCAGAGATCCAGCAGTGGACCGTCGGCGAAACTGTACTGTTATCGGGTAAAATGCTGACAGGGCGAGATGCCGCACACAAGCGTATCCACGATATGCTAAGCAGTGGGCAAGGCCTGCCTGATGGTATTGATTTTAATAATCGCTTTATTTACTACGTAGGCCCCGTTGATCCGGTCGGTGATGAAGTGGTTGGTCCCGCAGGCCCGACAACCTCTACACGCATGGATAAATTTACCGAGATGATGCTGGGTGAAACTGGGTTAATTGGCATGATCGGTAAGTCAGAGCGTGGCCCCGCGGCAATAGAGAGCATCAAAAAGCATAAAGCGGTGTATTTGATGGCTGTTGGTGGTGCGGCTTATCTGGTGGCGAAAGCCATTAAAAAGTCACGTGTGGTCGCTTTTGCCGATTTAGGGATGGAAGCGATTTACGAATTTGATGTAAAAGATATGCCCGTTACCGTGGCTGTAGACAGCCGCGGCGCAAATGTACACCAGATAGGGCCTGATATCTGGAAAGTAAAAATTGCCGAACTTGAGATGCAAAAATAAGTGAAATTAGGCTGTTCTTAGTCTCAGCTTTTACATATTTAGCCTTTGTTTTGACAAAAAAGGAGCTTCGGCTCCTTTTTGTTTTGGTATACGGTATTTCTCTGCATATATTGCCACGCCTGCTTTATACTCGATGCCCCTTATCGTCGATAACCTTTCTCGGTATGAAAAGGGCAACACCGTGCAAGATTGAGTCAATTTACTCGGTAAATTTTATTGTGAAGTTTAATAAGGAGTCACTCTGATGAGTCTGCCCGCATTATCACACGCAGAACAGCAAGAAGCCGTTGAGAAAATCCATCAACTGATGGCGCAAGGCTTATCAAGTGGTCAGGCGATAGCACAAGTTGCCGCAGAGATCCGTGAGGCAAAACAGGGGCAAACCGTTCCTGTGATGTTTGATGATGAGGATGACGATGACTCTGCAGTATCAGAGGCAGATTCAGATACAGATCATGACGACGATGATGATGCCGATGACGGCTATGATGAAAATGATCATGATGTAGATGAAGACGATGATACCCAGCAGGATGATGATCGTTATGACGTTGACCCACATGCACCACGCCGCCGTAGCAAGCAAAATGATGAAAATCGCCATTATGACGAGTATGACAGTGATAATGACAACGATAACGATGATCAGTATTACTAAATCAGGCCTGACTTTATGAGAGCGCTGAACCTAAATGTAAGGTGAAAGCGCACAGCAAAGCTAGTGAGTGGTTAACAAACATCATCAGTAGCACCACAAATAAAAAAAGCGCTTTAACGATATACCGTGAATAACGCGGATACCGTAAAGCGCTTTTTCATTTTTTTATCAGCAAAATCAGTTTGTTATCTGTACAGTGCCTCTGTTGCCGTTAGCATTAACCTTGCGGCAACAGGCTGATATTGCCGATATTAATGTGCATCTACCCAGATAAATTTAATCAGAAATAGCAATGCAACGGCCACAACACACGGATTTAGCTCTTTCCAGCGGCCTGTACCTGCTTTTAATACACAGTAAGAGATAAAGCCAGTTGCAATACCTTCGGTGATTGAGAAGCTAAACGGCATCATGATGGTGGTGATGAACGTTGGTGCCGCTTCGGTCAGATCGCTCCACTTCACTTTTGCCAGATCAGCGGTCATCAGCACACCAACATAAATCAGTGCGCCTGCAGCAGCATAGGCAGGAACCATGGCAGCCAGCGGTGAGAAGAAAATAGCCAGTAAGAACAGGATACCGACAACAATCGCTGTCAGGCCGGTACGCCCACCAACCGATACACCGGCGGAGCTTTCAATAAATGCGGTAACCGATGAGGTGCCCATAAATGCACCGCCAACAGAGCTGATGCTGTCAACGTATAGGGCTTTTTGCATGTTCGGGAAACGGCCTTTTTCATCAGCTAATCCGGCTTTGTTGGTCACACCAATTAGAGTACCGGAAGAGTCAAACAGATTGACCAGCATAAATGAGAAGATTATCCCTGCTAGACCAATATCCAGTGAGTTGACCAACTCTAACTGCCCGAATACCGGCATCACGCTTGGTGGTAGAGAGACTAGCCCCTGAAACTTGACATCACCAAACAGGACTCCTAGCGTGGTGGTAACAATCATCGAGATCAGTACTGCTGAATAGACACCACGTGCGGCTAAAATCACGATCAGGAAAAAGCCCAATGCACCTAATGCACAAGGCAGAGAGGCTAAATCACCTACCGTCACCATAGTGGCAGGGCTGGCAACAACAATTCCCGCATTATGCAGACCCAGCAGCGCAATCAGCAGACCAATACCACTGGTAATACCAATACGTAAACTGACGGGAATATTCGAAATCAGCCAGTAACGAACACGAAATACGGTCAGCAACAATAGGCCAACTGCACCCCAGAAAATGGTCCCCATACCAATCTGCCATGAGTAACCCATACCAACAACAACCACAAACGCAAAGAAGGCGTTTAGACCCATTGCTGGCGCTAGCGCAATCGGCAAATTGGCAAACAGCCCCATCAGAATACTACCAACAGCAGCGATAAGACAGGTGGTAACGAATACCGCTTGTGTATCCATACCCGCATTTGACAGGATCTGCGGGTTAACGAAAATAATATATACCATGGTCAGGAAGGTGGTGATCCCCGCGACCAGCTCTTTTTTAGGGTTCGTGCCGTGTGCTTTCAACTTGAAGAGTTTTTCTAACAAGCCATCTTTTATTGAAGTATTCACGTCAGTATTCATTGCTCAGTCTTAATCAAAGTGAGATAGAGATCAGGATTACGCTGTATTCTCTGGGGTGAGCGGTGTAATGGGGCAGAGTCTAACGAACATCACACTTTATGTATTTTTACATAAAAATGTGATGTGACATAGTTTCCTACAGACTCTTTTCTTTCACTCTGAGGGGGCAAAGAGATAATTGCGCTGATTTTGTGCAACTCTATGGCTGTTTCTTTGCGCTATAGCGCATTCATCATGCTGTCTGCTGAATTTAAAGAAAACACAAAGAGTTATCTGCGGGTTGTTTGGCATAAAAACAGGCAGTGTGAAAAATAACCTAATAGAGCGAGACTTTGCTTTTTTTTCCCCTCTACTAGGGCTGAGAAAGCCGGCAAGGTATGATAGCGGACGATACAGTTATTTCGACCATGACCTTGGCGGTATAACAACATACGCCTAAAAAAGGTATGCATAAAAAATAGGAAAGCACGATGTCAGAAGAGTGGGTCACCATTGATAGCATTGCTCGGCAAAAAAAAGCCGATGTACTTATGATCACTTTTTTCAGCCCAGATGATTCAGAGCTGGATGAGTTTGATTATAAAAATGATGAATTACGTATTAAAACATTGGCGTGGCTGGATAAAAACAGCATTGGGTACCGTGAGTGTTTTGATTTATGGCCGGATAATGATGCAGATGTACCTTATCTTGGTGAGCTATTCATTGATGTGACCGTTGATGAAAATAATTCGCTTTATCAAGAAGTGGTGCACAAATTTGAGCATGAAGATGGCAGTAGCCGTTATCCAGGTGTCAGCTTGTTTATTATTCCGTTAACACTGGCAAGCAAATATCAGCATCGTGATACAGCAAAATAATCAGCGCAGCTATTTATAAGTGCGGTTATTTATAAATGCAGAGTAAACGATAAAAAAACAGACAATAAAAAAGGCATGCTTCCAATATCATGGTAAGGCATGCCTTTTTTGATCCCGTAGTACGGGCTGTATCTTACTGTTTTAAATTGGCTTTACTGCTGCTCAATGCATTAGCAAATTCCAGAAACCCTGTACGTATTTTTTACGTACAGGGAAAACAGAAATTACAGAACGTGAACAGATGAAGTATTGGTTGTACCGCTTGGTACTAATGCACCCGATACCATGACAACCACATCACCTTTCTCACCCAGACCAGAAGCCAGTGCAGCCTCTTTACCCAGACGGTAGAAATCGTCGGTAGAAGCAATCACAGGAACGATCAGCGGTGTAATACCTTTGCTAAGAACCAGCTGTTGTGCTGTTTTCTCGTTGGTTGTCAGTGCCAGAATGTTTGCCTGAGGGAAGTATTTACGTACGGATTTTGCTGACTTGCCACCTTCAGTAGCTACAACAATCAGAGGTGCTTGCAGCTTCTCAGCAGTTTCAACTGCACCTTTACACACCGCTTCAGTAATACGCAGCTTAGCGCTGTCATTTGCAGCAGACAGGTTGCTTGGCATTACACGGTCAGTACGCTCACAAATGGTTGCCATGATAGACACAGCTTCCAGTGGATACTTACCTTTGGCACTTTCACCTGATAGCATCACAGCATCAGTACCATCAAGGATAGCATTCGCTACGTCACCGGCTTCTGCGCGGGTAGGACGCGGGTTCTTGATCATAGAATCAAGCATTTGCGTTGCGGTAATAACCACTTTACGCGCACGGTTACATTTTTGAATCATCATCTTCTGTGCGAAGATAACTTCTTCTACTGGGATCTCAACACCCAAGTCGCCACGAGCAACCATGATGCCGTCAGACGCTTCCAGAATTTCGTCAA
>NZ_JBOFRH010000516.1:0-1074 GCF_051650925.1 Plesiomonas sp. | reverse complement strand
TAACAATAGTGCGGCTCTTATCTGGGCCTAGTAGCTCCAAGAAGGCTTGTTCGGATTGATTATCTTCGGTCAACGCCGCCCAGCTTTTGCCATCGGTAGCTTGTTTAGCGAACACAAAGTTTTTAGCCCCCGGAATGTGGCCCTTCTTGAAGCTGCTGTCGTACGGCATGGTATCGATAATGAGCATCTCTTGTTGACCATCCAGACGATTTTTCAGCTCTTCCACCATAATCAGCTGGTAGCCACCCTGCTGCGCTTCACGAGCAAGCGTAATGGCTTGTTTTTCAGCCGCCGTTTCCTGTTCAAATTGATTGTCTGAACAGCCGGTGGTTAAGGTTGCAACCGTCAGAAGTGCTGCCACTGCCAGTACGTGTTTCTTCATTTTTATCTCCATATTATTTTATTGATTCTCTAGTCTTTTTTACTAAAAAATTGCACCTGTACGGTTCAACATTGAACCACAGCCATATGCACATGCCCAGTAACGCCACATCACGCACTAACGCCTGCGGCAAGCCACTTAAATCGGCGGCCCCTAAACATCCACAATTGATATCCAGACCAATGGCCATGCCATATGCCAATACCGCCATAAACAGAACCAGCAAGACCATCATTGAGGCAATCGCCATTTTTACGCGGCATAAAACACCAATGCCCACCAGCAATTCCGTGAGGATCAATAACCATACGATGTAGGGGATGAATGCGGGTAACACCAGCCCAAACGCTGCTATGGTTTGGGCAAATCCCTTAGTATCGAAGAATTTAGTCAGCGCACTGGCGGCAAAAAAACCACCACACAGAATGCGGCATAATAGGGTCACTATTTTCATTTATATGATTATACAGTAAATTCTATCAGCCGCATTTATTCATTACAGACTGTATTTTTTATCCAAAATACATTGGCCCTGATCAGCGAGTTGATAACTCTGCACGGTATCTAGAGACTAACCTGAGGCAAAGCACGTTATGTTTTAACTTACCGCCTCACGACTGTTTTGTACTGACTTCGTTCTGTCTTCAGCGAGCGGTGTCAGTTATCGCCAGCAACCTGCCTTAACTTCTACC
>NZ_JBOFRH010000515.1:0-2178 GCF_051650925.1 Plesiomonas sp. | reverse complement strand
CAGGCAGAGATCAAAAAGGCTCGGTCGATCTGCTGTGGGTTAACGGTGAGAATTTCCATATCTTAAAACAGTCTGGCTTGCTGTACGGCCCATGGGCAGACCACTTACCTAACTGGCAATATGTGGATCAATCTAAACCTGTCACCGTTGATTTTTCTGTGCCGACCGAGGGGTTTGAAGCACCATGGGGGTTGGCACAACTCACCTTTATCACTGACCGCCAATACACAACCTCGCCACCGAATTCGGCGGCCGAACTACTTACGTTTGCCCACCAGCATAGTGGGCGCGTAACCTACCCGCAGCCACCCGCTTTTCATGGTGTGGCGCTGTTAAAGCAACTGCTGCTTGAACTTACGCCTCACCCTGAGCGGCTGCAACAACCGGTGTCAGAATCGGCATTTACACAGGCGACTGCACCGCTGTGGCACTACCTTGATCAACTGCACCCGCTATTATGGCGACAGGGGCGCAGTTTTCCCCTGAGTGCGACAACCATGAATACTATGCTGGCAGACGGTGAACTGGTGTTATCTCTGACCTTTAACCCGAATGAAGCCGCCAGTTTGGTACGGCAAGAGCGCTTGCCACCGAGTGTGTATAGCTTTGGGTTCTCTGCCGGCATGCTCGGTAATGTTCATTATCTGGCTATTCCGTTTAATTCAAGCGCTAAGGCGGCTGCACAAGTTTTTGCTAATTTTTTGTTGTCTGCGCCTGCTCAGCAACGTAAAGCTGATATCGCTATTTGGGGTGATCCTTCGGTATTAAATGCCGCTATTTTGGAACAGGCCACACCGCAAGAGCGTACTCGTTCAAGGGATAACCACACAGCAACATCAACAGCGGCAAGCTCTGTCTCATCCATTCCGGTATTGGCTGAACCGCATGCCAGTTGGGTAGCACCATTAGAGCAGGAGTGGCTACGCCGTTATGGTAATCAGCCATAAGATACCCAGCTATCCAGGGTTTTAGGAGTGGTCAAATGACCATGTTAAAGAGTGGCAGCACGGCTGGCGGTAGTATCAGCCGATGCCTACAGGAAAAATGGCTATCGGTTTGTGCCATCTTGCTAGTAGGGCTGATATTTATACCCGTTGTTATCGGCGTGCTGCAAACGGCAGTGCCATTGCTCCGTTGGTCTGTATGGCAAAGTCTGCTTGCTGCGCCACAATTTGTTGCCGCGCTATGGCTGACCCTCAGTTCAACGGTTGGCTCAACCCTGCTGGCACTGGGGCTGATGTTGCTAACGGTTATCAGCTACTACACCAGCCCTAGCTGGCTGAAAATCAGCCGCCAACTGCCACTGTTTTTGGCTCTACCACATATTGCATTTGCAGTTGGCATCGCATTTCTGGTTGCACCCTCGGGCGGGTTCTCCCGTGTGCTTGCCTCCGTCTTTGCATGGGCTGTGCCACCCGCATGGCAAACAATCCATGACCCCTATGCCATCACACTGACGCTAACCCTTGCTCTCAAAGAGAGCTGGTTTTTGCTCTGGGCGATGTCTGCGCTGCTGCAAAAGCAAACTCTGCAACAACAACTGACCATGGCCCGTAGTTTAGGCTACGCCCCTCGGCAAATTTGGTGGCATATCCTGCTGCCACAACTGCTACCGCAGCTCAAATGGCCGTTGATTGCCGTTTCAGCCTACAGTATATCCGTTGTAGATATGGCACTGATCCTTGGGCCAACAACACCACCGACACTGGCTGTACTGATCAATCAATGGCTCAATGACCCCCGAGCACTGATTCAGCAACAAGGCAATACGGCTAGCTTAGTGCTTCCGCTATTACTGCTGGGGCTATGTTTATGCGGCAAAATTTTGTGGCATATTATCGCTTATACATGGCAACAGCCACGCGGTGTTCGCTGGCGTGGTATCTGCTGGCACAAAGTGAATTATCGGCAGGAAGTCAAAACAGGCTCTATCACTGCTCGCGCAACTGTCTATTTTTCAGGGTATTTTTTACAACACCTATCAAAGCTATTCCAACCGCTAATATGCGGGTTTCCCTTTGCCCTCGGCTGGTTTAGTTTGTTGATCATCGCACTGTGGTCTGTTGCCGACGGCTGGTTTTTCCCTGCTTTATGGCCAACTCACATCAGCCTTCACGCGTGGCTAAACAGTGACTATTCTCCGCTATTTCATACGACAAGCATCGCGCTAATCAGCAT
>NZ_JBOFRH010000514.1:0-1085 GCF_051650925.1 Plesiomonas sp. | reverse complement strand
GATTGCTGCCATAACGAGCCATCTGGGTGATACCAACACTCCAAGACCATTTTATTGGCAGCAAAGAGCATATAACGGCGCAGGTGTGGGCTATCTTCTGCCACATAGTCGTACATACACAGACGCTCTCCGCTGTCACCGTATTCACTGCACGAAGTCAATCCGCCTTGTTGGCCATACTCCATCCAGTCGCCAACAGGCTGGCCAGCGCGATACTGACCAATCGATTGTAAGCGGCCATCAGGATAGAAATAGCGCTCCACGCCCTCTTCACGCCCTTGTGAATCAAAGGTTACCTCAGAGCGTAACGCGCCGCAGGGGTGAAAAAACTGCCACGGGCCAATACGCGTACCGTCAAGACATTCGCCACGGCCAAAGAGGATGCCTTTTTCGAACAATTCCGCGGTACCGGTATAACGCTGCATATTTTTCAACGTACCGGTATACACCACAATTTTATTGCTGCGAGCAGTCCATTTGATGGGGGTTGGCATACAGACGTTCACCCTCTGAGCGCTTGAGATAAAGCGGTCATTCCAAAGCTAGCCGGTCATGATGCCAAGCATTGGAGGTTAAAATAAAACGCCATATCACCGATTACTCAGGATATGGCGTTATTCATTACACACATTACGCAGGAAAATACGCCCACACAGTAATGTAATTCACAATTGTACCGTCAACCGCCGCACACCAGATACTTAGCGGCTAACGGCTCAGTTTAATTCAACGCATTGATCAGCAAGATTTGTTGTTGAACGGCTTGCTTATCTCCCTCATTTTTAGCGGATTTGAGCTGGGAGTCCAGTTGCTTCAGCGCGGCCGCTTTTGCTGTTGCATTGGCAAACAAATAAGGCTTCACATTAATCGATGCTGTATTGGTATAACGCCCGTTTTCCAGTGATGGCACCTGAATTTCACCGCGGTTGAGCATATCGCGCACAATTGCCCGCTCGCGTTCATAACCAGATAAACCTTGCAATGACCAGCGTTGCTGCGGTTTTCCTTGATACTGGCCCTGCTTGACCTCTTCCAGATAGCGAATAGTCAAATTACGGATCGTGCCTTGCTCTTCACCAAATGCC
>NZ_JBOFRH010000513.1:0-1040 GCF_051650925.1 Plesiomonas sp. | reverse complement strand
TAATTTGTATCGGCGCGTCAATTACACGAATAATTGCACCACTTCGCAAAATTACACCACTAAATCACAATAATCTGTCTCTTTTCCTGCACTCTCCTTACCATTCACGTTAAAACCCGTCGGCATTTTTTTCCAAAATCATCCGGAAAATTAACGAGAAATGGCATTACACGAGCGTGCATACAAAAAACTACAACCCAAGCTGATGCTGGCTTTTTTATTGTTCAGCATTATTCCGTTTAGTTTTGCTGCTTGGTTCCTGCTCAAAGTCCATGCCACCGATTTAACCGAACAGACCAACAATTATTTGGTTGCGGTACGTGACATCAAAAAAAATCAGCTCAATGACTATTTCCACTCCCTAGAAGAACAAGTGCTGGGCTTTGTGAATACAGAACTGGCCACCGCCGCTGGCGGACGCTTTTATGGTTTGGTCAATGCCTTCCAGATGCTGGGCGATAATGACGATGAGGCGCGCAAAAATGCCCAGAATCGTTATATTCCGGGCAGTGGTGATAAACCCAATAACCTAATTAAAAACGAAACCCCGCAAGGTTACGGGGCCTATGTCGGTAGTGAGCGCTACCGTCTGTTACATAGCCGCTTTCATCCATCGTTTGTTGAAAAGCTGCGGTTTTCCGATTTTTCCGACATCCTGATTGCCAATACCCAAGGCGATGTGGTCTATTCGGTGACTAAAAATCGTAATTTCGGTACCAACTTACTGCATGGTCAATGGAAACAAACTGGGCTAGCGAACGCCTTTCGGCAAACCTTAAAAACGGTACAGCAAGATGACAGCGGCAGTGCCACCAGCAATAAAACGCCGCTGATTTTTATCGATTTCTCCACCGATCCTGTGACCAAAGAGCACACCGCTTATTTGGCCGCACCGGTCAGTCAAAATGGCTATTTGCACTCTATTTTTATCTTCCAGCTGACCAAGCGCAAACTGAACAGTATCTTGAGTGATGCAACTTTACTCGGCCACACCAGCTCTATTTTGTTGGTCGGTCCCGATCACATTGCGCGCGGTATTA
>NZ_JBOFRH010000512.1:0-10673 GCF_051650925.1 Plesiomonas sp. | reverse complement strand
AACTGGCTGCCACAGTGGATAACTCAGATCTAAATTTTTTTTATTTATTTTTACCGAAACTCTGTGGATAAGCTTGGATCAAACGGGGGTATAACCGGTAGTTATTCCATTAATAACTCTTACCAAGATCACCCCCTGTGGATAAACAGCCATTTAGATCCCAGCTTATCCTCGCTAGGATCACGGATCTTCCACAACAAATGATCCTTTCTAACCAGATGATCTTGTTGATCAATTCACGTTTATCCACACGATCTGGCGATCCTAATAAAAGATCCAATAAAGGATCTCTATATAAAAGATCTTTATTTTATTTAACTACGGATCAGATCACAGTTTCCCTTAGCGCTAAACTTCAGTAGAATTCACGCTCTGTGACAATCATCCCCCCGTTGATCTTCTTAACGCACAAACCGAGGTGTGGCGATCATGTTTTACCCAGATCCCTTCGACATCATCGTGATCGGTGGCGGACACGCCGGAACCGAAGCCGCGATGGCATCTGCCCGCATGGGATTGCGGACACTCCTGTTGACCCACAATGTCGATACATTGGGGCACATGTCTTGCAACCCAGCGATAGGCGGTATCGGTAAAGGGCATCTGGTGAAAGAACTTGATGCTCTTGGCGGCCTAATGGCCCTCGCCACCGATAAAGCCGGTATTCAATTTCGTATTTTAAACGCTAGCAAAGGGCCTGCTGTACGGGCTACTCGTGCACAAGCAGACCGTGTTCTGTACCGCCAAGCAATTCGAACCGCACTAGAAAATCAGCCAAATCTGCAGATCTTTCAGCAAGCGGTCGAAGATCTGATCGTTGAAAACGATCAAGTTGTCGGTGCAGTGACCCAAATGGGCTTAAAGTTTCGTGCCAAAGCAGTGGTACTGACTGTTGGTACATTTCTTGACGGTAAGATCCATATCGGGCTAGAAAATTACAGCGGTGGCCGTGCCGGTGATCCTCCCGCTATTGCGTTATCACACCGATTACGTGAATTACCGTTACGGGTCAATCGCTTAAAAACCGGCACACCACCACGCCTTGATGCCAGAACCATTGATTTCTCGGCACTTCAGCAGCAGTGGGGTGATAATCCCGCACCGGTATTCTCCTTCATGGGGCGCGCTGAGGATCATCCAGAGCAAATGCCTTGCTACATCACGCATACCAATGAGCGCACCCACGATGTGATCCGTGCCAACTTGGATCGCAGCCCGATGTATGCGGGGATCATCGAAGGGATCGGCCCACGTTACTGCCCGTCAATTGAAGACAAAGTCATGCGTTTTGGCGATCGCAATGGCCATCAGGTCTTCTTAGAACCCGAAGGTTTAACTAGCCACGAAATCTACCCAAATGGTATCTCAACAAGCTTACCGTTTGATGTGCAAATGGCGATCGTACGTTCGATCCACGGTATGGAAAACGTCAATATCGTGCGTCCAGGTTATGCGATCGAGTACGATTTCTTTGATCCTCGAGATCTCAAGCAGACCCTTGAAAGCAAAGTGATCCGCGGATTATTCTTTGCCGGTCAGATCAACGGCACAACCGGTTACGAAGAAGCGGCAGCACAAGGCCTGCTGGCGGGTATGAATGCCGGTCTGTATGCTCAGGAAAAAGAGGGATGGTTCCCACGCCGTGATCAAGCCTATATGGGCGTGCTAGTTGATGATCTTTGCACTCTCGGAACACAAGAGCCGTACCGTATGTTTACCTCACGTGCAGAGTACCGTCTGCTACTGCGTGAAGATAACGCCGATTTACGCCTTACTGCCAAAGGGCGTGAACTTGGTTTAGTCGATGATCTGCGCTGGGCTCGTTTTAACCAGAAACTGGAAAGTATCGAGCAAGAGCGTCAACGTCTGCGTCAAACATGGGTAAACCCGAAAACCGAGCAAATTGACGAAGTCAATGCAACCTTGTCTGCGCCATTGTCGCGTGAAGCCAGCGGTGAAGATCTACTGCGTCGACCAGAAATGGATTACGCCACCTTGACCAAGCTAAGTGCATTTATGCCGCCATTAGCTGATCAACAAGCTGCCGAGCAGGTTGAAATTCAAGTTAAATATGACGGTTATATCTCGCGGCAAAAAGAGGAAGTCGCCAAGCAACTGCGTAATGAAAATACGCTGCTGCCTGAGGATATTGATTATCAACAGGTTAACGGTCTTTCAAATGAAGTGATCGCAAAACTCAATGATCACCGCCCAACCAGTATCGGACAAGCCTCACGCATTTCCGGCATTACACCCGCGGCAATCTCTATTTTGCTGATCTGGTTAAAAAAGCAGGGCTTGTTGCGTCGAACCGCGTAAACGATCCTAAAGGACGTATGATGTTAGCTGAAAAATTAAATCAGTTGCTGGCACAAACAGAGTTGAGTGTTTCTGAACAGCAAAAACAGCAGTTGCTCGGGTTTGTGCAATTGCTCGATAAATGGAATAAAGCTTATAACCTGACCTCAGTACGTGATCCACAAGAGATGCTGGTTAAGCATATTTTGGATAGCGTAGTAGTAAGCCCTCACTTACAGGGAACGCGCTTTATTGATGTGGGTACCGGCCCCGGTTTACCGGGGATCCCATTGGCGATTATGAACCCAGACAAGCACTTTGTGCTACTCGACAGTTTGGGTAAGCGAATTCGCTTTATTCGTCAGGTTCAGCACGAACTGGGTTTAACCAATATCATTGCAGTACAGAGCCGAGTAGAAGAGTATCAACCTGAGCAGCCGTTAGACGGTGTGTTAAGCCGAGCATTTGCCTCACTGAACGATATGCTGCACTGGTGCCAGCATCTGCCTGCGGCAGAACATGGGCTGTTTTATGCACTGAAAGGGCAACACCCTCAACATGAAACTGAAGAATTACCGACATGGTGTGATGTTAAATCGGTGATCCCACTTTGTGTTCCTGAACTCAATGCAGAAAGACATCTCGTACTAATTGGTAAAAAACAGACTCAGTAATATTTTTAAGCCCACTGAATTTAACGTGGGCTTTTTTATTATTTATTTTTGGTGTATCGATTAAGCAAATTAATATGCAACGCGTATCAAGACTTTATTTTGTGAAATAAATCGCAAAATTAAGGTGTGTATTCCATTATTTTGTCAGTGGTTCGATATTTCTGACATTTAATAGCCTTAATGTTAGCAACAAAATGGAATAATTAATCTCCTCAATCTGTAACATCTTTTACGCACTTTTTTACGGATAAAGACTTGTTGATGTTTATGTTAGCGTTGCGCGTTTATTCTGCAATTGCAGGTAATTGGTAGGGTTAAATTAAAACTCTTAACAATAAATGCGGGAAGGGTGGCATTTTAGTTACAATTCGACTCAAACATCATACAAAACAGACGCATAAAGTTTACAAAATGTAAATGATTTGACTTGTTTTTGCTGCGAACTGATTGCATTGCATTACTGACTCCGTATAATTTCCATCACTTTAGTGTCGATAGCGGTAATTTTAGATACTCAGGTTATTTTTAGTAACAATGACCGCTGTTGTATATGATGGTGTGCAGTAATAACCACAGATGAATAGTCAGTAAGAAGGGTGGTATGTCATCATTAACCGCTCAAGGGCGAAAACTGGCCTGCCAGTTGTGGTTTAGCCAAGCGGCTGTGGTGTTAGTGTGTGCACTGGCATTTACAGGGTATAGCCGAGCATGGGCATGGTCAGCATTAGCTTCAGGGCTGATAGTTTTATTACCCAATGCTGTTTTTGCTTGGTACGTGTTTCGCTATTCAGGGGCTCGCCAATCAAGCTTGGTTATGCGCTCTTTTTTTGTCGGTGAAGTGGCAAAAATTGGTTTAACATTAGCGCTATTTGTTTTCGTTTACAGGTACATGGATGTGTTACTCATTCCCTTGTGCTTGACCTATTTGGCCGTGTTGATAGTGAATCTATTAGCACCCGTAATTTTTAACAACAACGAGTAGGAAGCATCATGTCTGCATCGGGTGAAGCTCTCACACCGTCCGGTTATATTCAGCACCATCTGACTAACTTGTCAGTGGGGCAGGGTTTTTGGACATTTCATCTAGATACGCTATTTTTTGGTTTTGCTATCGGCTGCCTGTTTTTATGGGTTTTTCGTCGTGTTGCAGTGCAAGCAACCTCCGGAGTGCCGGGTAAATTGCAGTGTGCTGTTGAGATGCTGGTCGAGTTTGTTGACCAGACTGTCCGAGACACCTTTCAAAGCCGTAATAACACGATAGCACCATTAGCACTGACCATCTTCGTCTGGGTATTTTTGATGAATACCATGGACTTGATCCCGGTTGACTTCCTGCCAGTGGCTGCACAGCATTTGGGTATTCCCTACATGCGTGTCGTGCCAACAACGGATCTGAACACCACCTTTGCACTGTCCATTGGTGTGTTCTTCCTTATCATTTTTTATAGCATTAAGGTTAAAGGGCCAAAAGGGTTCATTAAAGAACTCACTCTGCACCCATTTAACCACCCGCTAATGATCCCATTTAACTTAGTTCTGGAACTGGTCACCCTGATTGCAAAGCCAATTTCATTGTCTTTGCGTCTGTTCGGTAACATGTATGCAGGCGAGTTAATTTTTATCCTGATTGCAGTGATGTACACCGCAGGCTTAGGTTCTGGCTTTATCGCCACGTTCTTGCAGCTGGGCTGGGCCATCTTCCATATTCTGGTTATTACCTTACAAGCATTCATTTTCATGATGCTGACCGTGGTGTACCTGAGCATGGCGCATACGGATTCAGATCATTAAAAGTAACCCCTAACCTTAATAACTAGCTGTTTATAAACATAAATTGGAGATAACCATGGAAACTGTAATTAGCATTACTATCATCGGTGTTGCTATCATGATCGGTCTGGCTGCGCTGGGTACTGCTATCGGCTTTGCTATTTTGGGCGGCAAATTCCTCGAAGCTTCTGCTCGTCAGCCTGAAATGGCACCGGCTCTGCAAGTTAAAATGTTTATCGTTGCTGGTCTGCTTGATGCGATCTCCATGATTGCAGTCGGTATTGCACTGTTCTTCGTCTTCGCGAACCCGTTTGTGGGTCTGTTGCAGGGTTAATGATCAGCGGCCACTTAACTGTTAGAGAGGTGCTGTTGTGAATATCAACGCAACCCTGCTGGGCCAGGCAGTTTCATTTATCCTGTTTGTCTGGTTCTGCATGAAACTCGTTTGGCCGCCATTGATTGCAGCCATTGAAGAGCGTCAGAACAAAATTGCAGATGGTCTGGCAGCGTCAGATCGTGCAACTAAAGATTTAGAGTTGGTGAAAGCGAAATCAGCTGATCAACTTAAAGATGCCAAAGTTCAGGCAGCGGCCATTATTGAACAAGCGAACAAGCGTAAGACAATGATTTTGGACGAAGCGCGCAATGAAGCTGACCTTGAACGTCAGAAGATCATTGAGCAAGGCCGTGCCGAGATTGATGCTGAACGTAAGCGTGCGCGTGAGGAGCTGCGTAAGCAGGTTGCTGTATTGGCGATTGCCGGTGCAGAACGAATCCTCGAACGTTCCGTCGATGAAGCTGCAAACAGCGATATCGTCGATAAATTAGTCGCTGAACTGTAAAAGGAGGGTAGGGCTTATGTCTACAATGACTACGGTTGCCCGTCCCTACGCCAAAGCAGCGTTTGACTTTGCAGTCGAGCAGAATGCCATAACACACTGGCAGGATATGCTGGGGTTTGCGGCGGAAGTTGCGCGTAATGAAGAGATTGCTTCGCTGTTAGACGGTGCTTTAGCACCCGAGGCGCTGTCTGATCTACTGATTGCCATCTGCGCTGAACAACTCGATGAGTATGGCCAAAACCTGATTCGGGTAATGGCAGAAAATCGACGACTGGCTGTGTTATCCGATGTTCTGTTGCAGTTTATTGAACTGCGAACCGCTTATGAAGCGACAGTAGAGGTTGATGTGACCTCTGCTACGCCGTTAAGCCAAGAGCAGCAAGATAAGATTATTACGGCCATGGAAAAACGTTTGGCACGCAAAGTGAAGCTGAATTGCAACATTGAGAGTTCTGTAATGGGTGGCATAGTGATCCGTGCCGGCGATCTGGTGATCGACGGCTCAATTCGCGGACGCCTCACCCGTTTAACAGAATCGTTGCAGTCTTAAGGGGACTGGAGCATGCAACTTAATTCCACCGAAATCAGTGAACTGATCAAGCAACGTATTGCTCAGTTCAATGTTGTGAGCACCGCTCGCAACGAAGGTACTATCGTTTCGGTCAGTGACGGGATTATTCGCATCCACGGCCTGGCCGATGTGATGCAGGGTGAGATGATCGCACTGCCAGGTAGTCGTTATGCCATTGCACTAAACCTCGAGCGCGACTCTGTAGGTGCAGTAGTAATGGGCCCGTATGCCGATCTGGCAGAAGGCATGAAAGTATCTTGTACCGGCCGTATTCTTGAAGTTCCGGTTGGTCGTGGTTTGCTGGGCCGTGTAGTTAATACACTGGGTCAGCCAATTGACGGTAAAGGTGCACTTGAGCACGACGGTTTCTCACCTGTTGAGATGATCGCGCCAGGTGTTATCGATCGTCAATCGGTCGATCAGCCAGTACAAACCGGTTATAAATCTGTTGATGCCATGATCCCTATCGGCCGTGGTCAGCGTGAGCTGATTATCGGTGACCGTCAGACCGGTAAAACCGCGATGGCGATTGATGCGATCATCAATCAGCGCGATTCCGGTATCAAGTGTGTGTATGTCGCTATCGGTCAGAAAGCATCGACCATTGCCAACGTAGTACGCAAACTTGATGAGCACGGTGCTCTGGCAAACACCATTGTTGTGGTTGCATCAGCCTCTGAATCAGCGGCTCTGCAATACCTTGCGCCATACTCTGGCTGTGCAATGGGTGAATATTTCCGTGACCGCGGCGAAGATGCACTGATCGTTTATGATGATCTGTCTAAGCAAGCTGTGGCTTACCGTCAGATCTCTTTGCTGCTGCGCCGTCCGCCTGGCCGTGAAGCGTATCCAGGGGATGTATTCTATTTACACTCCCGTCTGCTTGAGCGTGCTGCGCGCGTTAACGTTGATTACGTTGAGCGCTTTACCAATGGTGCGGTAAAAGGCCAGACCGGTTCACTGACTGCGTTGCCAATTATCGAAACCCAAGCGGGTGACGTTTCTGCATTCGTTCCGACCAACGTGATCTCTATCACTGATGGTCAGATCTTCTTGGAATCTAACCTGTTCAACTCCGGTATCCGCCCTGCGGTTAACCCGGGGATCTCAGTATCCCGTGTGGGTGGTGCTGCACAGACTAAGATCATCAAGAAACTGTCCGGTGGTATTCGTACCGCTCTGGCACAGTACCGTGAACTGGCCGCATTTGCGCAGTTTGCCTCTGATCTGGATGATGCGACCCGTAAACAACTGGCACACGGTCAGAAAGTGACTGAATTGCTTAAGCAAAAGCAGTACGCACCAATGTCAGTTGCGGCACAGGCTTTGGTACTGTTTGCTGCTGAGCGTGGTTATCTCGATGACGTCGAACTGAATAAGATCGGTGATTTCGAAGCGGCTCTGCTTTCCTATGCCCAGCGTGAAAATGCTGAGCTCATCACGCAGATCAACCAAACTGGTGCTTATAACGAAGAGATTGAGAATGGCTTTAAGTCTATTCTTGAAACCTTCAAGGCAACCCAGACCTGGTAACCTGTCGGGTGGCTGTGTAAGCAGCCACCTGTAATGACGGAGAGGCAGAGATGGCCAGCGCAAAAGAGATACGAACAAAGATCGCTAGTGTGCAAAGCACACAAAAGATCACCAAGGCTATGGAGATGGTGGCTGCGTCTAAAATGCGTAAAACGCAAGAACGCATGGCTGCCAGCCGCCCGTATGCCGAAACTATGCGTAAGGTGATCGGTCATATCGCGCTTGGTAATCTGGAGTACAAGCATCCGTACCTAGAACAACGAGAGATCAAGCGTGTCGGCTATCTGGTTATTTCTACCGATCGCGGCCTGTGTGGTGGTTTGAACATTAACTTGTTCAAAAAGACCCTCGGCAGCATGAAAGCGTGGAGTGATCAGGGTGTTGCCGTTGAAGTTGCACTTATCGGTTCAAAAGCAACAGGCTTTTTCGGTTCAGCCGGAGCAAAAGTCGTTGCTCAGACTAATGGCCTTGGCGATACACCTACCCTGTCTGATTTGATTGGACCTGTGAAGGTGATGTTGCAAGCCTACGATGAAGGCCGCTTAGATCAGTTGTATGTGGTGTACAACAAGTTTGTAAACACCATGTCGCAAGTGCCTAAGATCGATCAGCTTCTGCCCTTGCCTAAACCGGAAAAACAAGAGATCCCAACACATAAGTGGGATTACTTATATGAGCCCGATCCGAAGCCACTGCTCGATACACTGCTTGCGCGTTTCATTGAATCGCAGGTGTATCAGGGTGTGGTAGAAAACCTCGCTTGTGAACAAGCGGCGCGGATGGTGGCCATGAAGGCGGCGACCGACAATGCCGGTAACCTGATTGATGATCTGAAACTGGTGTATAACAAAGCCCGTCAGACCAGCATTACTCAGGAACTGAGCGAAATTGTGTCCGGCGCTGCGGCGGTTTAAGGGCAAACGAATTACTTTAGAGGATTCAAGATGGCTACTGGAAACGTCGTCCAGATCATCGGCGCCGTGGTGGACGTGGAGTTCCCGCAGGACGCTGTACCTCAGGTGTATGATGCACTGATAGTTGAAGGTGTTGAGTTGGTGCTGGAAGTTCAGCAACAACTCGGCGGTGGTATTGTACGTTGTATCGCGATGGGGGCATCTGATGGCCTTAAGCGCGGTCTGAAAACAACCAATACTGGCGCACCGATTACTGTTCCTGTTGGGGTCGAAACACTGGGCCGTATCATGGATGTGCTGGGCAACCCGATTGACCAGAAAGGTCCTATCGGCGAGCAAGATCGTTGGGTTATCCACCGTGAAGCACCAAGCTATGAAGATCAAGCAAACAGCACTGAACTGCTGGAAACGGGTATCAAGGTTATTGACCTTGTCTGCCCGTTTGCCAAAGGTGGTAAAGTCGGCTTGTTTGGTGGTGCCGGTGTAGGTAAAACCGTAAACATGATGGAGCTGATCCGTAATATCGCGATCGAGCACTCAGGTTACTCGGTATTTGCCGGTGTAGGTGAGCGTACCCGTGAAGGGAACGACTTCTACCACGAAATGAAAGACTCCAACGTACTGGATAAAGTATCGCTGGTGTATGGTCAGATGAACGAGCCACCAGGCAACCGCCTGCGTGTAGCACTGACCGGCTTGACTATGGCGGAAAAATTCCGTGATGAAGGCCGTGATGTACTGCTGTTTATCGATAACATCTACCGTTATACCCTAGCAGGAACCGAAGTATCGGCACTGCTTGGCCGTATGCCATCGGCAGTAGGTTATCAGCCAACATTGGCCGAAGAGATGGGCGTGCTGCAAGAGCGTATTACCTCTACCCGCACCGGTTCTATCACATCTGTACAGGCGGTTTACGTTCCTGCGGATGACTTGACTGACCCATCTCCGGCAACAACGTTTGCGCACTTAGATGCGACCGTGGTACTGAGCCGTCAGATCGCTTCTCTGGGTATTTACCCAGCGGTAGATCCACTCGACTCAACATCACGTCAGCTTGATCCACTGGTTGTGGGCCAAGAGCACTATGATGTTGCACGTAATGTTCAGTCGGTATTGCAGCGTTATAAAGAGCTGAAAGATATTATCGCGATTTTGGGTATGGATGAGCTGTCTGAAACCGACAAGCTGACCGTATCACGTGCGCGTAAAATTGAGCGTTACTTGTCTCAGCCGTTCTTCGTAGCAGAAGTCTTTACCGGTTCTCCGGGTAAGTATGTTCCGCTGCAAGAGACCATCCGTGGCTTTAAAGGCATTTTGGACGGTGATTTTGATCATCTGCCAGAACAAGCTTTCTACATGGTGGGTGGCATCGACGAAGTGGTTGAGAAAGCCAAGAAGTATTAATGCTTCGTTGAGGAGGGCAATATGGCTGCAATAACCTTTCAGCTGGATGTTGTCAGTGCCGAGAAGCGTATTTTCTCGGGTCTGGTTGAAACCGTTCAAGTGACAGGTAGTGAAGGTGAGCTGGGTATTTTATCCGGCCATACGCCTCTACTGACTGCCATTAAACCGGGTATGGTGCGGATAGTAAAACAGCACGGGAAAGAGGAAGTCATTTATCTTTCTGGTGGTCTGCTTGAAGTTCAGCCTAACTCGGTAACGGTTCTGGTCGATACCGCTATTCGTGGTGAAGATCTGGATCTGGCTCGTGCACAAGAAGCGAAACGCCGTGCAGAAGAGCTGATTAAGAGCTCTCATGGCGATATCGATTATGCTCAGGCCTCTGCTGAACTGGCAAAAGCGTTGGCAAAACTGCGGGTTATCGAATTGACCAATAAGGCAAGACGTTAAGTTGTAAGCAACGCCCACTGTTAATGAAGCGGCTCTGAATCAGAGCCGCTTTTTTTTGTCTGTTTATCAGGAAAGGGTTGGTCTTAAAGATTAATGGGTGTTTTGCTTGTGCTGATGTGCTGATGTGCTGATGTGCTGATGTGCTGATGTGCTGATGTGCTGATGTGCTGATGTGCTGATGTGCTGATGTGCTGATGTGCTGATGTGCTGATGTGCT
>NZ_JBOFRH010000511.1:0-1362 GCF_051650925.1 Plesiomonas sp. | reverse complement strand
GTATGGGTTCATCTTATGCCAATATTCTGGGGATTATTATTGCTGCTGCAGTATTTATTGAAGGCTTAACTTCAGTTGGTATTATTCGTGAGTTTATTCAAGTATTGACTCACTCTCCTGAATTCGCTCGCTGGGGAGGAACATTAGGGCCATTTTTTATGGGGCTAATTACTGGAACGGGTGATGCGACGGCTTTTGCATTTAATGAAGCAGTTACGCCACATGCCAATATGTTCGGCTATGAAGTAAATACATTAGGTGCAGGTGTTATGCTGGCTTCGGCACTGGGGCGCAACATGTCACCGCTGGCTGGTGCTGCGATTGTTTGTGCCGGTCTTGCTGGCGTAAACCCTTTAGAGATCGCTAAACGTACCGCACCAGGCATGATTGTGGCGGTATTATTTATTGCATTGTTCTTCTTATAAACGGAGGCCCTATGTCTGAATTAAATCAATTACAACAGTGGCGCCGTGAGTTTCATCAGATCCCAGAACGTGGTTGGGGTGAGTTTATGACCACGGCCAAAATTATTACACAGCTACGAGATATGGGCTGGGATGTTCTAACTGGCACAACATTTTTGTCTAGTGAATATATTTTAGGTCGTAATGAGAATGAGGTGGCGGCCAGTCTGGCTCGTGCACAAGCGACAGGTATCTCTCAAACCTTGATGGATGAGATGGATGGGCTGACCGGTTGCGTTGCGGTGTGGGAGAGTGGCCGTGTTGGACCGATTACTACGTTACGTTTTGATATTGATTGCGTGGCGGTTTCCGAGTCAGATGATGAGTCGCATATTCCAGCTCTAGTGGGCTTTACGTCTAAGCACTTAGGCGATATGCATGCGTGCGGGCATGATGGTCATATTGCGATGGGACTGGGTTTAGCGCAGTGGGTTATGCGTGCCAAAGCGCAGTTATGCGGCAAAATAAAATTAGTTTTTCAACCCGCTGAAGAGGGCGTGCGCGGGGCTAAACCGGTTGCTGAGGGGGGGATTTTAGATGACAGCGATTATTTTCTCGCTGCGCATATTGGCATGGGAGTACCTAGTGGCTGCGTAGCGGTCGCGCCAACAGATTTTTTGTGTACTACGAAACTTGATTTCACGTTTCATGGCGCGCCAGCTCATGCCGGAGTAAATCCACATTTGGGGGCCAATGCGCTAGCGGGAGCTTGTCATTGTGTTACTCAGCTTTTGGCCATTCCTCGTCACGGTGAGGGGAGTCACGTATAAATATTGGCATGCTGCATGCCGGTGAAGGGCGGAATATCATTCCAACATGTGCAAAGTTACAGTTGGAAGTGCGGGGTGAAACCGAAGCTATTAACCGATATATGCGAGAGCGTGCGTTGTCTATCGCC
>NZ_JBOFRH010000510.1:0-1093 GCF_051650925.1 Plesiomonas sp. | reverse complement strand
TAATAGCGCTTTGTTTTTGCTATCCGGACAGGAGCAACTGAAGTATGAATGATAATTCTCGTCTGGTGTATTCGACCGAAACGGGGCGAATTAAAGAAGAGGCTCCCGTGGTTAGCCGCCCGAAAGGGGATGGGGTGGTTCGTATTCAGCGCCAAACCAGCGGCCGTAAAGGTAAAGGCGTATGCGTGATTACGGGAGTTGATTTGCCGGATGCCGAGCTGTCCAAACTGATTGCCGAGTTAAAGAAAAAGTGTGGCTGTGGCGGTACGTTGAAAGACGGCGTGATTGAAATCCAAGGCGATAAGCGGGATCTGATCAAACAGCTGCTGGAAGCCAAAGGCATGAAGGTGAAATTGGCCGGCGGCTGATGCTTAACCGCATGTCATTGTGATGCAGCTATAAGACGCTGAAACGCGATTTCAGAGTGTATTACAGTAATAAGAGTAAAGCCCGCCAATCGGCGGGCTTTGTTTTAGGTTTTTAGCGTATGGTGGCTGGTATTGTGCGCAGTGTGTATTGCAGTACTCCGCCATTTCCCTACCTTATGATTTCTTTTTCGGCATCATGAGCAGTAAGGCATTATCTTTGATGATGTAATGATGATAGAGCGCAGCCGTAGCATGCAGCGCGATGAGCGCATAGCCAATATTGGCCAATGTTTCATGCCATTCCTTGAGCAATGATTTTGTGGCCGGATCTGGCGTGACCCACGGCGTAATCGGAAAGCCGAGGAAAGACCAGCTCTTATCCCCATAGGCCATCAGCAATACACCAAGAACAGGCAGGGCGATAAACCACAGGTAAAGGGCCAGATACATCAACTTCGCAGCCAGATGTTGCCAGCGTGGTGGTGTGGGGATGATAGCGGGATCGGGCAGTAAATGGCGCAATACGATGCGTACTAGCATTAGCGCCCAGACTAGCACGCCGCAGTTATAGTGGATTTCGCGCATTAGCAAATAGGCCGGTGAGTTTTTTACAAACACCCCACGAAACTCAATTGAGAGATAAGCAAGTAAGATCAGCAACAAGGTCAGCCAGTGCAGCGCAATTTGAGATTTACTAAAACGAGTCATAATGGCAGTTCGGTGTT
>NZ_JBOFRH010000509.1:0-1175 GCF_051650925.1 Plesiomonas sp. | reverse complement strand
GTTTTAATGCGGGTGCAGGTCTAGAAGATCGCGTGCGCAAAATACGAAATCTAGCATTAGGTATTACTGCCGGATTAGGCATTGTGGGCATGGCATTTCTCTATATTTTCCCGCATCTGGTTACTCAGCTGTTTGCCGGTGACAATGTTGCGCTGAACAGGGAAGCAGTTAACGGGATCTACCGCTACTTCTGGGGCTTACCGATGGAAGGGCTGTTACTGGTGGGTGCAACCTATTTTCAGGCGGTAAACAAACCGCTGCTGGCCTCAACCCTGACCGGCGGAAAACTGCTGCTGATTGGTGGTTTTTTGTGGGTATTTTCCTATTTGTGGGGCGTTAACGGCATTTGGATGGCGATGCCCGCCTGTAGCACCCTGCTGACGGTCTGGATGCTGTGGCTAATGCAGCGTGAGAACTCTCATCCAGCACGCGCGATGGTGCAGTAACTGCGGCCCATCGCGAAAAATCGACGGTTACGATACCGTACGTGCCTTAGGTAATATCAGTATTGCTCGCAGCCCACCCAGCGGGCTGCGTTGCAATTGCAGTGTTCCGCGATATGAACGTGCCATCTCATTGACGATATTCAGCCCCAAACCACTGCCAGCGACGGTTTCATCAAGCCGCACTCCACGCTGTAATACCTGCTGACACTGCTTTTCATCCAGCCCTGAGCCGTTATCATCAACCACCAGCATCAGTGATTCTGGCTGCTCGGTGGCACTGATCGTTATCATGCTATCTGCCCACTTAAAGGCATTCTCAATCAGATTACCGGCCATATCATCAAAATCATCATCCGACACGGCCAATGCCAGATCGCTGTCGAGCTCATTGATGCAAGCAACGCCCCGCCCTGCATAGATTTTTTCCATCGCCATAATAATACGATCAGCTCGCAACGCCGGAATGCAGCGCACGGCCAGAATATTATTGGCACCCGCAATGCGGGCACGCGCCAGATGGCTGTCAATCTGCTGTTGTAACTGCGCCAATACCTGCTGCATTGGCTGACGCTGGTCTACAGGCAGCAACGCTATCTGGTTGCCAAGCACCGCCAGCGGGGTTTTTAGCGCATGCGCCAAATTGCCGGTATGGTGGCGCGCACGGGTCAGTAATTCGCTGTAATGAAACAGCAGTGCATTTAGATCAGCAGCCAACGGTGCAATTTCACG
>NZ_JBOFRH010000508.1:0-3304 GCF_051650925.1 Plesiomonas sp. | reverse complement strand
CTGCTTTTCACCGCCACGACGGTGTTTGTACTCAATCTCACCGGCATCAAGGTTGCGATCACCAATCACAACCATATGTGGAACACCCATCAGTTCCATATCTGCAAACATCACACCCGGACGCTCTTTGCGGTCATCCATGATGACATCAATACCGGCAGCTTGCAGTTCGTTGTACAGCTTTTCAGCCGCTTCTTGAACACGGTAAGACTTATGCATGTTCATTGGCAAAATCGCCACATGGAACGGTGCAATGGCATCTGGCCAGATAATACCACGCTCATCATGGTTTTGCTCAATAGCGGCAGCAACCACACGGGAAACACCGATACCGTAACAGCCCATGATCATGGTTTGATTGCGGCCATCTTCACCCTGCACAGCCGCTTTCATGGCTTCAGAGTATTTGCTGCCCAACTGGAAGATATGGCCCACTTCGATACCGCGTTTGATTTGGATAGAGCCCAAACCATCAGGTGATGGGTCACCTTCAACCACATTACGAATATCGGCAACGGCAGCTAAAGGCAGATCACGTTCCCAGTTGATACCGAAATAGTGCTTACCGTCTTGGTTAGCACCAGCACCAAAATCACTCAGCATTACAACACTGCGATCTGCAATGATTGGCATACTCAAACCAACTGGGCCAAGTGAACCTGGGCCTGCGCCGATAGCTGCACGGATCTCGTCTTCTTCAGCCATCACCAATGGGTCGGCAATCAGTGGCAGTTTTTGCGCTTTGATTTCGTTTAGCTCATGATCGCCGCGAACCAGCAGAGCAACCAGTGTATGGCCAGACTCTTCGGCAGCTTTAACGATCAGCGTTTTCACTGTTTTCTCAATCGGTAACTGATGCTGCTCGACCAGTTCAGCGATAGTTTTAGCATGTGGTGTATCGACAAGACGCATCTCTTCGCTTGGCGCTGCACGCTCACCGGAAGGCATCAAGGCTTCAGCCATTTCAACGTTAGCGGCATAATCAGAGGTGTTAGAGAAAGCGATATCATCTTCACCGCTTTTTGCCAGCACGTGGAACTCATGTGATGAGCTGCCACCGATAGAGCCGGTATCTGCCAGTACTGGGCGGAAGTCGAGATCCATACGGCTGAAAATGGCGCTGTAAGCCGCATACATTTTTTCGTACGTGATCTGTAAAGACTCTTGTGAAGTATGGAAAGAGTAGGCATCTTTCATCAGGAATTCACGGGCGCGCATAACACCAAAGCGCGGGCGAATTTCATCACGGAATTTTGTTTGAATTTGGAATAAATTCAGCGGAAGCTGTTTGTAAGAGAACACTTCATTACGAATAAGATCAGTGATGACCTCTTCATGTGTTGGGCCTAAAACAAACGGGCGATCATTACGATCAGCAATGCGCAATAACTCTGGGCCATACTGCTCCCAGCGACCAGTCTCTACCCACAAATCCGCAGGTTGTACTACCGGCATCGAGACTTCAATTGCACCCGCTTTGTTCATTTCATCACGAACAATGTTTTCAACTTTTTTCAGTACGCGCAAACCGGTCGGCAGCCATGTGTACAAGCCTGATGCCAATTTACGGATCATACCGGCGCGCAGCATCAGCTGGTGGCTGATCACTTCCGCGTCAGACGGAGTTTCCTTTAAAGTAGAGAGCAGATAATTACTGGTACGCATGGATAAAATTCCGTGAATAATTCAAACAAAATCACAAGGGTATTAGTGTAGCAGCGTGATCGGTCGCTCAAAAGCTTCTTTGGTTAAATCAGCTGCGCTTTTCAATCGCAATGACTTCAGCCTCTGACTCGTGCACCACCCAGCGCACATTGAAATCGAGCAAATGTACCGCATAGTGGCGATCATCTGCCTGCTGTTTTCGATAGGCAGGGCGGGGGTCTTGCGCAAGCACCTCACTGATAAAACGGCGCAATGTGGGAAGTTTTTTCTGCTGGGCGTGTAAACCCGACTCTGCTGCTGCATTAAAACGGATCGGCATTTGTGGTTCAGGCGCTTGCTGTGCAAACCCGGCGGTGGCATCAGGTTGGCTATCAACATAGGGCAGATAGGGTTTGATATCGAGAATCGGCGTGCCATCAACCAGATCAAGGCTGCCCAGCTTCAAAAAAATCTCACCATTGCGGCATACCGTACCGTGGTAAGCCACTTTTGATAAACCAATCGGATTGGGCCGAAAAGTAGAGCGGGTAGCAAAGACACCAATCCGCTCATTGCCGCCTAAGCGTGGGGGGCGAACCGTGGGGCGCCAGCCCTGATCTTGGGTTTGATGAAAGACAAAAATCAGCCACAAGTGGCTAAATTGCTCCAAACCCCGTACTGCATCAAGCTGATTGAAGGGCGGCAACAGTTGTAGCTCACCGATACCATCCTCAACCAGACCCGGCTGGCGCGGAACAGCAAACTTCTCTTTATAAGGTGAATGAATCACACCAACGGGCGTCATCGCCACAGTTTCTCGCGGGGTATCCAACGGCATCACCTTCTTTTATTTAGCGAGTGGGTATTAAGGGGCAACAATAATAGCTGACCCTTGGCAAAGTGCCACCTGCTTACAACCGGGTACATTATCTAAAATCAGGCATTGATTCAGCAAAAGTGCATTGCCGCCCATCTCCTGAACATGGCGCTGCGCAGCGTTACGCGCCTCCTGAATACTGGCCGGTTTCTCATTACTGTTGGCCTGACAAACCTCACCCTGAACGCGGCCAATGTTGCGATAATCAACATTGTTCAATTGATCGGTTTTTTCATACACCGCAACAGTGCTTGGTGCAAAGTAAGTTTTGACATTTTGGGGATTAAGATTGCTGTCTACACTGTAGTGAGTTGCACATCCACCCAATAATAATGCGGCTGAAACCAGAATGATCTTTTGCATTGCACTGTATCCATACATGAAAAATAAAGGGCTGCTATCCAGACACGCACATTGGCTGAATATTGCTAAAGGTACGGCTAGACGCTTTTTATGTATCAGTGATAGTAAAACAAAAGAGCACCCGAGGGGTGCTCTTGAAGAAAAAATAATCATATCAGGGAAGAAAAGAAAAAGGAGGATTACCAGCCTTTCACAACACCACCTTTAAAGACCTGATTGGCTGCCTGATACACCTCTTCGGTCTGGAAGGCTTTGACGAAGTTCTTCACTTTCTCTTCATTTTTATTATTGTCGCGTGCCACAATCAGGTTCACATACGGAGAGGCTTTATCCTCCACAAATAAACCATCTTTTGGCGGTGTCAGCCCAATCTGGCTGGCATACGTCGTATTGATAACCGCCAAGTCAACATCATCAAGT
>NZ_JBOFRH010000507.1:0-3953 GCF_051650925.1 Plesiomonas sp. | reverse complement strand
GCTTAACCGGATCATCTGATTTACTTGCGGCTCTCAATATCAATATCAACATGTCAGCACAAGATTCACGCGCTGCACTTGATGAGCTTGGGGTCTGCTTCCTATTTGCTCCGCAATACCACAGCGGTGTTCGTCATGCCATGCCCGTTCGCCAGCAACTCAAAACCCGCACCCTTTTTAATGTGCTCGGCCCGCTTATAAACCCCGCCCGTCCTGCCGTACAGCTGATGGGAGTTTACTCCCCAACCCTGTTACTGCCGATTGCCCACACGTTGCAAGAGCTTGGTTTTCAGCGCGCAGCAGTGGTGTATGGCGCAGGGTTGGATGAGGTGGCTCTGCACGGTGAAACTCAGGTTGCCGAGCTGCGTGATGGCGAAATTATTCAGTACAGCCTGACACCGGCAGATTTTGGTTTAAAAGCCGCCAGTCTTGATGCGCTGCGCGGAGGCGATGCACAGGAAAATGCGCAGATCATCACACATTTATTGCAGGGACAAGGAACAACGGCACACAAACATGCCGTCGCCGCTAACGTTGCGTTACTGTTACGCCTGTTCGGACACGAAAATCTACAGCACAATGCTGAACAGGCATTGTCAGTGCTCAACAGTGATCAGGCATACCAAAAAGTTCAACTTCTTGCAGCTCGAGGTTAAAGGATGAAAGAGACAGTACTCACGCGTATTGTGGCAGATAAGCACCTGTGGATTGCCGAGCAAAAAGCAGCGCGCCCGCTAGAGGATTTTGTTCTTGATGTGATCCCAAGTGATCGTGATTTTTATGCTGCGCTGCATAAATCTGAACCCGTATTTATTCTCGAATGTAAAAAGGCATCACCGTCAAAAGGGTTGATCCGCGCTGATTTTGACCCAGTAGCAATTGCCCGCACTTATGCACCTTATGCCTCGGTGATTTCGGTACTGACTGATGAAAAATATTTTCAGGGCAGCTTCTCATTCCTGCCGCAAGTGCGTGCCCAAGTGACCCAACCGGTACTGTGCAAAGATTTTATTGTTGACCCGTATCAGATTTATCTTGCCCGCCTGCATCAAGCTGATGCTGTGCTGTTAATGCTCTCAGTGCTCAGTGATGAGCAGTATTTGGCGCTCCATGCCATAGCAGAGACTCTGAGTATGGGTGTACTGACTGAAGTCAGTAATTCCGAAGAGGCAAAGCGTGCGGTAGCCTTAAAAGCGCGTGTTGTTGGCATTAACAACCGTAACTTGCGTGATCTTTCGATTGATTTAGGGCGAACCGCTGAACTTGCCGCACTTCTTTCCCCTGAGACTATTATTATCAGTGAGTCAGGCATACACCAGCACCAACAGGTGGTTGAACTCAGCCGCACCGCACAGGGCTTCCTGATTGGCAGTGCTCTGATGGCCGAAAATGACCTGAACAGCGCTATCCGCCGGCTAATATACGGTGAAAATAAAGTTTGTGGTCTTACCCGCCCCGATGATGCGCTGGCTGCGTATCAGGCGGGGGCTTATTATGGTGGGCTGATTTTTGTTGGAAAATCACCGCGCTATGTTGATATTGCCACCGCCAAAGCGGTGCAGGCCGCCGCGCCGCTGCACTATGTGGGTGTCTTTCGCAATGCAAAAATAGAAACTATCTGCTTAACCGTTGAGCGTTTACACCTTGCTGCCGTGCAACTGCATGGCGATGAGAGTGCCGACTACATTACCCGACTGCGCGCACAATTACCTACACAGTGCCAGATCTGGAAAGCCATCGCCGTTAATCCACAACTCGACCATTTGCCGGTGGTTGCCCTGCCACACATTGATCGCTATTTGCTTGATACCCAGCTTAATGGGCAAAGCGGTGGCACAGGCCAACCGTTTAACTGGCAACTGCTCAATAACTTACCCCAAATGGCATCGGAGTCAGCACCTATCGGGTTGAATAACACGCTGCTGGCCGGAGGCCTTTCACCCGATAACGCCGTTGCTGCGCAACGATTTGCCACTGCAGGGCTTGATTTCAACTCTGGGCTAGAGAGTGCGCCGGGGATAAAAAGTAAAGAAAAAATGGACATCACATTCTTACGTTTACGTCAGCAGGGAGTTTCAGCATGACACTACTCAACCCCTATTTTGGTGAGTTTGGCGGTATGTTTGTACCGCAAATACTTATGCCCGCACTGCGCCAACTCGAGGCTGCATTTGTCGACGCGCAGCAAGACCCACAATTCCAGCAAGAGTTTACCGATCTACTGGTCAACTATGCAGGCAGGCCAACGGCACTCACCTTATGCCGGAATCTGACCGCTGGCACAAAAACCCGTTTATACCTCAAACGAGAGGATTTACTGCACGGTGGTGCGCACAAAACCAATCAGGTATTAGGGCAAGCACTGCTGGCCAAACGCATGGGGAAAAAAGAGATCATTGCCGAAACCGGAGCTGGGCAACATGGTGTAGCCACCGCGCTGGCCTGCGCTCTGCTCGGGTTAAAATGTCGGGTTTATATGGGTGCAAAAGATGTGGAAAGGCAATCACCCAACGTCTTTCGCATGCGCCTGATGGGAGCAGAAGTGATCCCTGTCACCTCAGGGTCATCAACACTCAAAGATGCCTGTAATGAAGCGCTGCGTGATTGGTCCGGCAGCTACGAAACCGCACATTACATGCTAGGCACTGCCGCAGGGCCGCACCCGTTCCCGACCATTGTGCGTGAATTCCAGCGCATGATTGGTGAAGAGACCAAACGCCAAATCCTAGACGCTGAAGGCCGCTTGCCTGATGCTGTTATCGCCTGTGTTGGTGGGGGTTCAAACGCCATTGGTATGTTTGCCGATTTTATCGAAGAGCCGTCAGTCAACTTAATTGGCGTTGAACCGGGTGGTTTAGGCATAGAAAGTGGCCAGCACGGTGCGCCATTAAAACATGGCAAAGTCGGTATTTTCTTTGGTATGAAAAGCCCGATTATGCAGGATAAAGAGGGGCAGATTGAGGAGTCATACTCGGTCTCTGCCGGGCTTGATTTCCCATCCGTCGGCCCACAGCATGCTTACTTAAACAGCACTGGCCGTGCAGATTATGTCTCCGTCACCGATGCTGAAGCCTTAGATGCCTTTCAGGAAATTGCCCGCAGTGAAGGCATTATTGCTGCGCTCGAATCTTCACATGCACTGGCCCATGCACTAAAAATGGCGCGCAGTGAACCGGAAAAATCGCAGTTACTGGTGGTCAACTTATCAGGCCGTGGGGATAAAGATATCTTCACTGTACATAAAATTTTGCAAGACAGCGGGGTGATGTAATGCATACCAGCCACACACAACCAACTCAGGCCAGCAGTGGCCGCTATGCCGCCCTGTTTTCTCGTTTACATGCGCAACAAGAGGCCGCCTTTGTTCCTTTTGTGACGCTCGGTGATCCGCACCGTGCTCAATCATTGGCAATTATTGATACCCTGATTGAAGCCGGTGCCGATGCCCTTGAGTTGGGCATCCCCTTTTCTGACCCATCAGCCGATGGCCCCACCATTCAGGCTGCCACTTTGCGTGCTCTGCATGCCGGAGTAACCCCTTCGGTCTGCTTTGAGATGCTCGCTGAAATTCGCCAAAAGCATCCGGCCATTCCGATAGGCCTGCTGATGTACGCAAATCTGGTGTACGCCAACGGGATTGCACATTTTTATGCTCAATGTGCGCAGGCAGGTGTCGATTCAGTGCTGATTGCTGATGTTCCGGTTGAAGAGTCTGGCGAGTTTCGAGCTGTTGCCGAGCAATACGGTATCGAAACTATCTTTATCTGCCCGCCCAATGCCGACGAGCAAACTCTACGCGCAGTTTCGCAACACAGTAAAGGGTACACCTACCTGCTCTCGCGGGCAGGCGTGACTGGAACCGAAAGTCGAGCACAAATGCCGTTAGATCATCTGGTGCGCCAATTGCGTGAGTACAATGCGCCACCGGCACTGCTGGGATTTGGGATCGCAGA
>NZ_JBOFRH010000506.1:0-1801 GCF_051650925.1 Plesiomonas sp. | reverse complement strand
CATCAACAGGGAAAGGGGGCAAAAGCATTGCGCGGAAAAGGGCCGTTAACGCTAGTTTGGCAGCAGGAAACCGACAATCAGCGCAGTGCTCTACAGATAGAGTACCGAATTAAACAGTGGCGTAAGGCAAAAAAAGAGGCGTTTATTACTAACCCTTGCGTACTTGTTGGTCGTGAATAGTGTGAGTAAATAACAGGGATTACATGGGTGGGATAAAGCAGAAACAAAAAAGCCTCCAGATATCTGGAGGCTTTCTTATATGGTGCTGGCTATCGGAATCGAACTGATGACCTACTGATTACAAGTCAGTTGCTCTACCTACTGAGCTAAGCCAGCGTAAATCTTTTGGTGCCCGGACGCGGAATCGAACCACGGACACGGGGATTTTCAATCCCCTGCTCTACCGACTGAGCTATCCGGGCAGCTCGTGGGACGTATTAAACGGTTTTTCAGCTTTTCTGTCAACGATAAAAATGCAAAAATCAGCGAAAACAGTGTGTTCGGTGCTTTTTTCATCGCTAACGCGCAAAAAATCAACTGCGGTGTAAAATTCTGACCAATAAACTGCCAGCCTCGCGCAGTGGATCGCTATTAATACTCAATACCTGTCCGGCAGTGGGTGCGTAATAACGTTCAACTTCATTGCCAAAAGCATCCCACTGAATGGCGACCAATTGCTCGGCAATGACCGTATCACCCAGTTGTACTTGCGGCAGTGCATAACCGCTGCTGTTAGCGCGTAATGTTGTTGTACTTGTGCCTTCATAACAGTTTTCGGCCACAAAATCGTTCACTGAACCTGCCAACATGCCCTCAGCCCGCAAGATATTCTCGATACCCTCTACACTGCGGTTAACCATATCGGGCTGATAACGTTTGGCAGTGCCGACCTCAACAGTAATACAAGGCACGTTACGGCGGTTCCATTCGGTCTCCAGTACCCCTGGATCGCCCGGATCATCCAAAATACAGTCAGGGTTCATCAGGCGGGCCATTTTCACACACTGCTCAATGCGGTAATCGGCAAATACATACAGCGGATATTCTGCACCGCGTGTTTGTGTATGTAAGTCGACCGTGAAATCCGCATTCGGCGTGAAAAGATGATCCCACAAATTGGCTAAATAGCGCCCTGCCGCCGTATTGTGCTGGTGATTTCCGGGAAACAAACGGTTCAAATTCACCGGAGAGGCATCGGGGTCATTGGGAATAAAATCACGACTGCTACCCAGAATGCCGGGCAAGTTTACGCCAGAAACAATCGTCACTGTACCGCTGAGTGTGGCGGTCTCTAACGAGCGCATTAACTGCTGCGCGGTTAACACGCCATTAAGCTCATCACCGTGCACACCGGCGGTGACCAATAGGCGTTTACCCGGCAGTGCCCCTTTTAGCACCGTGACGGGAATATACCAACCTTGGCCGGTTGCCATATCCAGTGGCCGGAAGTAGAACTGGTGCTTTCCTGCCGGTAAATCATCGCTATTTAAATGCGCGACGACCTTTTTACCGTCAATAATATCGGATGTAAAACAAGTTGCAGACATAACGGTCAGTGTTCCATCAGTAATACGTTATTCTTCCACGATACGCGCATCTTGCCTGCGTTATCAAGACAATCGGCTAACGTTCGGGCAGAAATCATGGCGTGAATATAAACGTGTGGATATAAAAAATACCGTAAGACACTCAGCATCTTACGGTATCAATCGCCGATATTTTTACCTGATTGATTTACCTGATTGATATCTGTATCTGAGAGTTTTATCTCATCGCGTTATCGGGCGCATTCACCCAAAAA
>NZ_JBOFRH010000505.1:0-2282 GCF_051650925.1 Plesiomonas sp. | reverse complement strand
CGGCGTTAACCAACCCAGCCTATGGCCCAGATATCTACTGGCGTGGCCGCGTGTGGCTGGATCAGTTCTATTTTGGGGTAAAAGGGATGGAGCAGTACGGTTATCGTGCTCAGGCGGTGGAGTTGGCAAATAAGCTGTTTCGTAATGCCAACGGCCTGACGCAAGACGGCCCGATCCGTGAGAACTACAATCCAGAAACCGGCGCTCAGCAAGGCGCACCGAACTTCTCTTGGAGCTCGGCGCACCTGTATATGCTGTATCACGGCTTTTTCAGCGCGGATAAAAAGTCGTAACGATAACGCTAAACAGTAATAAAAAGGCTGGTTGCTTGTGCATCCGGCCTTTTTATTTATCTGCCGGTACGTATGGATTTGTTTTGCGTTTTAATAGTTGAGGTTAGGATTATTGCAAAATGTAAGTTCTATGAGTTTAAATATATTTATTGTAGGTGGTATTTTTCTGCGCTGGCTCTCAGTTATTTTTTATTCCCTTTGTTTTCAGTGTGGTTATAGATAGCATTTTCTTGTGTTGTACCGGTAAATATTTTTCCTAAACACCTGTTTACAAGGGGACACCGCAGTTAATTACTTTTAAGCCAAGATTGTCATGCGTCTTTTTTTGTCCATTAAATATCTGTGTGGAGTGATGTTTTCCGTACGCGATATAAAAGCCGACATTTTAAGTCGGATAAAATAATCAAGAGAATGACAAAATGGCTAATCTGGTATGTAAGAAGCACGTAATATGTGCGCTACTAAATGCGGTGGGCATACTTTCATTCCCACATGCACAAGCAGCGTCGACAAATAACAACTCAGATTTACTGGCACACTATCAACAGCAAGGGATCGTGGATATTGGCGCTCAATTGGGTGCGTCGGTCGTCGCTATGACGCCATCAGGGCAATTTGCTGTGGGTGGAATGACTTTATCGCAAGGTTCACAAGCGTTTTTATGGAGTGCGACACAGGAAATTTCCTTATTACCGGTTCCCTATACATTACGCGGTGGGATCAGTCGAGCGTCAGCCATCAGTAATGATGGGCAATATATCGTGGGTTTTGTCGATTATAATCCGTCGACTACCTCCGGGTCGGTCAGCCAAGCCGTCATGTGGCTCGGCCCACACCAAGTCAGTGTTTTACCCACATTAAACCCACAACTGACCGGTTCGACGGCCAATGCGATTAGCGGTGATGGTGCCATTATTGCCGGCGCTAGTACAACCGCTGACGCCACCCTACATGCGGTGTATTGGGAACGTGAAACGTCCGCTATTCATGATTTGGGGTCATTAAATAGTGCCGCAGGGCAAGATTTTTCCAATGCCCTCGCGCTCAACCAAGGCGGGACCATTATTGTCGGCGTAACCAATACCACCGATGGCACTTTTCGAGCATTTCGCTGGACAAAAAATACTGGGATGGTTGCCTTACCCAGCTTAGGAGGGGCGTCGCAAGCCAACGGGATCAGTAATACTGGGCGTATCATCGGGGATTCTATCAATGGCAGTGGTGAAAAGCGGGCCGTGTATTGGGACAACGCCACCTTGCATGATTTGGGTACATTAAAATCGGATAATTCCGGCCAAAGCCAAGCAAAAGCCATTACGCCAAATGGAACATTAATTGTGGGGGAGGCCAATACCGCCCAAGGCACAACCGGCTTTATCTGGAAAGAAGGCGCGGGGATGTTCTCGGTGGCTGATTGGCTCAAGCATGCCCATGTTCAGGCCGAGGGAATGCCGGTGCGCAGCGTTAATGCGATTTCTGCTGATGGCACAACTATCGCAGGGCAATTGATGAATGGGGATGGTTATGTGGCACATCTCATTGCCCTTAATGCACCGGCGGTGGTGAATCCGGCGCATCCTGAAACTGGGCCTGTAAAACCAGAACAACCAAAACCAGAGCCTGAACATCCTAGCGATCACCATGTGGTTAAGCCTGGTTATCACGCCAGTGGTATCGTCGAAACGCGGCAGGTGGTGTCCTCCTTGTACTTTGTACAACGTAATTTAGAGGTACAGCGTCAGTTACTGGATGTAGCCGCGTCACAGGCAGATTGCGCCAGTTTTGGCGCCGATGGTATGTGCGTCAAAGCGCAGGCTGATTTACGTTTTCGTGGTGGAGAGGTGCAATATCGAGTGCCGGCCGCTAGTCTGACCGTCGCCTACCAATTTTATCCACAGTGGCGCTTAGGGTTATCGGCCATGGCTGCGGATATGCACATTAAAGATGCCAACGGTGGCCGTATTACACAGCAAGCACCGGCCTTTACCC
>NZ_JBOFRH010000504.1:0-1081 GCF_051650925.1 Plesiomonas sp. | reverse complement strand
AGTGGCTATTTAGCAGCCGTTGGACGCAAATTAACTACGTTAGTGGCGATTTTGTACCGCCTACGGCAGGGGCGAGCAGCGAGTTCACGCTGAATAATCTCAATACTGAATACCCGTTGGTGAATGGGCAGGTCGCTATTTCATTGGCGCTCACCACCGCAAATCCGGTGGATATCACCGCGACCTTAGCGCAAGCGGGTAATCCGCGCGGTAATGCCAGCGCCCGCATTGAGGGGAATGGCACCTTGTTGTTGGCGTTAGACAACCTCAGCGCAGGGTCTTATGACCTGTTACTGGAAGGGATGGCCGAAGGCGGTAAGCAAGGTTCACAGCAGCGTTTTAATATCACGTTGGTCGATACCGTTGCCGGCGGCGGCAATGAAGACAATGGAGGAAATGGCGGTAATGAAGGAAATGAGGGCAACCAAGACAATTACCCGACCTATACCCCTGATACCGCCTATCAGGCCGGTGATCGCGTGAGTCATGCAGGGAGTGATTACGAGTGTAAACCGTGGCCATTTAGTGGTTGGTGTGGTGGCTCTACCAGCCATTATGCCCCTGGCACCGGTAGCCACTGGAACGATGCGTGGGTGAAAATTTAACCACAGGATAAAGTGCGGATAGCATCGAAGTAATAAGTCAACGGGCTGCATGGCAGCCCTTTTTGTTGGGAGGAATCATGTGCAGCGATCGTGAGAGAAAGTCGTGATGTAAGGTTTGCAGGAGGGTTCATTCGCGTAATCTATCCCTAATCAAACGCTTATAATCATCCCTTCGTTGATTCTTTTTTGTTCTTCTGCCTGCGCAATAAACACAACACGCCACCACGTTTTTAAAAATCCTGTCTATTCTTAACTGTATCTCTACCGCCATGCTGAGTGAATGGTCATTAACAGCGACTACCGGAGATACTTGATATGCCAACCAGTAAAGCCAGTACCGGATTTAACAGCTATGTTTCAACCGGTCACCTGCCAGATCAACATACCGTGACCACCTTAGTGCAAGAAGCGCATGCGCGTTTCGGTACCGATACGAATGGGAAGGTTTCGACGGTCTATCCGGCATTAGAACGCGT
>NZ_JBOFRH010000503.1:0-8607 GCF_051650925.1 Plesiomonas sp. | reverse complement strand
GGGTGGCCAGTGTCACGGCATCAGGGTGTAAATCAACCCCTAACACTCGGCAATCTGGCCGTTCACTGGCTAATGCTAAGGCAATCGCGCCCGTACCGGTGCCCAGATCTAACAGCGCGCATGGGGAGTCAGGCAACAGTGTCAGTGCCACTTCGACCAAACGCTCGGTATCCGGACGCGGGATCAAGGTTGCAGCAGAAACTTCCAACGGCAATGACCAGAACTCACGCTCGCCCACGATATATGCTATCGGCTCACCTTGTAATCTTCGCTCAAGCAACAATGCCAGCGTCTGCTGGTGCTCTTCCGAAAGCAAATATTCGGGAAATGCCAGTATATAGCTGCGGTTTTTGCCAGTGACATGGCAAAACAACACCTGTGCATCACGGTGCGGGCTTTCACTGCCCCCCGCAGCTAAACACTCACCAGCTTGCGCCAGCCATTGATCGGCTCTCATCACCCCGATCACTCCTGATCTGACAGCGCAGCCAGCTGATCGGCTTGATATTCCTGTACAATAGGCTGGATCAGCATATCTAACTTGCCTTCCATCGCCTCTTCCAGACGATACAGCGTTAAGTTGATGCGGTGATCGGTAACACGGCTTTGCGGGTAGTTATAAGTGCGGATACGATCTGAACGATCACCAGACCCCAACAGGTTACGGCGGGTTGACGCCTCTTCCTGATGACGTTTTTCCTCTTCGGCAGCACGAATACGTGACACCAACACCGACAAGGCTTTTGCTTTATTCTTATGTTGTGAACGCTCATCTTGACACTCAACCACAATACCGGTGGGTAAGTGTGTAATTCGGATTGCCGAATCAGTGGTGTTCACGTGCTGCCCACCCGCGCCCGATGAACGGAAAGTATCAATTTTCAGATCAGATGGATTAATTTCCGACAGCTCTGCCTCGGGAACTTCTGGCAAAATCGCAATGGTACAGGCCGACGTATGAATACGCCCCTGTGACTCGGTAGCCGGAACGCGCTGCACACGGTGGCCGCCTGACTCAAACTTCAGCACGCCGTAAACACCCTCGCCCGAGATCTTGGCAATCATCTCTTTATAACCACCGTGCTCGCCATCATTAAAACTGATCACTTCCACCCGCCAGCGGCGTGCTTCTGCAAAACGGCTGTACATACGGAACAAATCACCGGCAAAAATTGCCGCTTCATCGCCGCCTGCACCGGCGCGGATCTCTAAATAGCAGTTGCGCTCATCGTTCGGATCTTTTGGCAACAGCAACAGCTGCAAATCTTGTTCCAGCGTTTCGATAACCGCTTTCGCTTCACCAATCTCATCTTGCGCCATATCACGCATTTCTGGATCATCAAGCAACTCTTGTGCCGTGATCAGATCTTCTTGCGCCTGCATCCATGCACGAAAACAGGTGGTGACATCAGTCAGCTGAGCATACTCTTTTGACAATGCGCGAAAACGATTTTGATCAGTGATAATGCTCGGCTCACCGAGCATCGCCTGAACTTCTTCATGGCGCTCAAGCAGCGCCTCTAACTTGGCAACAATAGAAGGCTTCATAGGAAAAGATTATCCCGTAAGAATACGTAAGAAAATGGTCTTTATACGTCCAGCCCAAGGCTGCTACGCAATATAGCCAAACGCTCCAAATCACCCTGTCTAGCTGCACTTTGCAGCGCTCGGGTAGGAGCATGAATTAAGCGGTTAGTCAGTTTATTTCCAAACTCAACCAAAATATCTTCAGCATCAGCACCATTACGCAGTGCCAACAGTGCTTTTTCCAGCAACGCCTGCCGTGTTAACTCAGCTTGCGAACGGTATTCACGAATAGAATCTACGGCTGTTTGCGAACGCAACCACTGCATAAACAGCGCCGTATCTTCCTTCACAATATCTTCAGCTTCTACTGCCGCGGCTTTGCGCAGCGCCAGATTTCGCTCAATAATCGCGTGCAGATCATCTACTGTATAAAGGTAGGCATCGTATAAATTGCCCACCTCTTCCTCAATATCACGCGGTACTGCAATATCCACAAATAACATTGGCTGATGGCGACGTGCTTTTAACGCGCTTTCGACCATACCTTTCCCTATAATCGGCAGCGGGCTGGCCGTTGAACTGATGACAATATCGGCATACATCAAATGCTCGGGGATCTGCGGCAGCGTTAGCACTTCAGCTTGAACTTCATCGGCCAGTGCCTGCGCACGTTCGCGGGTACGGTTTGCTATCATCAAACGTTGTACGCCGTGCTCTTTTAAATGGCGTGCCACCAGCTCAATAGTCTCTCCGGCCCCAACAAGCAATACCGTTAGGGTGGATAGATGCTCAAAAATTTGCCTTGCCAGCGTACAGGCGGCAAATGCGACTGATACCGCACTACTGCCAATTTCCGTTTCAGTGCGTACCCGTTTGGCTACCGAAAATGTTTTTTGGAACAAGCGATCAAGATCTGGGGATAACTGCGCTTTTGCTTGCGCATAAGCCTGTTTAACCTGCCCTAAAATTTGTGGCTCACCCAACACAAGCGAATCTAACCCACAAGCAACGCGCATTAAATGGGTAACGGCATGTTGTTCATAGTGGAAATAGAGGCACTCTTTAACTTGCTCGGCAGAAATTTGGTGAAACTCACACAACCATGCGGTTAGCTGTGCGGCTGCCTCAGCACTGTTCTCAATCTTGTTATTCAGGCTTAAGTACAGCTCAGTGCGGTTACAAGTAGATAAAATGACAACGCTACGCACAGCAGGGTGCGCAGCCAAACTCTGATGAGCTGGCTCCATTTTTTCGGGAGAGAACGCCACTTTTTCACGCAGTGAGACAGGGGCTGTTTTATGATTAATTCCGAGAGCAAGCAAGCTCATGCCAAGTTAGTCAAACCAAGTTTATAATACACTGAAAATTATGGCGGCTATTCTACTTGATGACGCGGATCAATTAAAGCAATCACACCCGGTGTATACGCAAAGCACCATGAATGGCTAGTCGGAAAACACAAATTTCGTTATACTGCACGCCTGACTGACTTTTTATGACAATCATGCATAAATCTTTTTATACACGATTGCTTCCTGTGGCGATAACACTGCTGTTAACAGCGTGTGTAACCCCTCCGCCGGTAGGCACGCAACCACCGATCAGCTGGGCTGAGCATGTCGCACAGTTAGAGAAATTGCAGCGCTATCAAGTGCGCGGGGCATTTGCCTACATTACCCCAGAACGTCGCCAGTCGGCCCGTTTTTTCCTGCAACAGACAGATCCTCAGCATTATCGTCTGTTACTGCTCAATCCTTTGGGAAATACTGCGCTTGAGATTATCGGGCAGCCCAACAGCACCCAACTCAAAGATGGCGACGGTAAACTCTACTCAGGGCCAGACGGCGCTGAATTAATTGCCAGACTGACAGGTATGCAAATTCCCGTTGATAACCTGCGCCACTGGATTTTGGGCGTTCCTGGTACCGGAGATACGTACACGTTAACGGATCAGCGCATTAGCCAGTTGCAACATGCCACGCCAACCGGCGAGTGGACCATGCACTACAAGCGCTATGACCTGCAAACACAACCTGTACTGCCTACCGATATGGAGCTTTTACAGGGAAATCAACGGATCAGACTTAAGATTGATGACTGGATACTCTGAGAGTTCGCCGGAGTCGCGCTTACAGTGCCCCTCTCCGGCCAAATTAAATTTATTTCTGTATATCAACGGCCAACGTGCCGACGGATACCACGATCTGCAAACCCTGTTCCAATTTCTCGACTACGGTGACACCTTATGGTTTAGCTGCCGTAAAGACGGGCAAATTCACCTCACCCCTGCCATTGAGCATGTACCGCACGAAGACAATTTAATTGTTCGTGCCGCGCGATTATTGCAGCAGCATACCGGTTGTACACTCGGCGCTGATATTGAATTGCAAAAAATATTGCCGATGGGTGGTGGGCTTGGTGGCGGATCATCAAATGCGGCGACCACGTTGGTGGCGTTAAATCATTTGTGGAAAACGGGCTGCTCACGCGCTGACTTGGAAAAACTGGGTCTGCAACTGGGCGCTGATGTTCCGGTTTTTGTGCACGGACATGCGGCATTTGCCGAAGGTGTGGGTGAACAACTTTATGATTGCTACCCCGAAGAGAAATGGTACACCGTGATTCATCCTGAAATCAGTATTCCTACTGCCGCCATTTTCAGTGATCCGGATCTCACCCGCAACACACCAAAACGCGATCTGACGACCCTAATGAACACTCCCTACGAAAACGATTGCGAAAATGTGGCAAGAAAACGTTTTCGTGAGGTTGAACACCTTATTTCTTGGCTGTTACAATACGCACCGACTCGACTAACCGGAACCGGTGCGTGTGTCTTCGCTGAATTTGATTCCGAAACGAAGGCGCGTAACGTTCTGAATATTGCTCCTGAGGGTTTGCATGGTTTTGTTGCCAAAGGCATGAATGTTTCGCCGCTCATGCAGGCAGGCATGTTTTTTGACGATACATCATCAGCACCCATGATTTAAGTAAAGTAAAAGGTTAATGGCTGACCCCGTTAACGTTGATAATGATTCACTGATCGAATCTGAACGGCACATCCACCTAGAACACCGTATACATGATGTTCTAGACAAACCGCCAGATTCACCTCCGTATCCTGACGCAAGCCTGAGGTTCTTCTCGTGCCCGACATGAAGCTTTTTGCTGGTAACGCAACGCCGGAACTGGCACAACGCATCGCTGACCGTTTGTACATCTCTCTTGGCGACGCTACTGTGAGTCGTTTTAGTGACGGCGAAGTATGTGTACAAATTAACGAAAACGTGCGTGGTGGTGATATTTTCATCATCCAATCAACCTGTGCCCCGACCAATGACAACTTGATGGAACTGGTCGTTATGGTTGACGCACTGCGCCGTGCTTCGGCAGGTCGTATTACTGCGGTTATCCCTTACTTTGGTTACGCTCGTCAGGATCGTCGTGTACGTTCTGCGCGTGTACCTATCACCGCGAAAGTCGTGGCCGATTTCCTGTCTAACGTCGGTGTTGACCGTGTTCTGACCGTTGATCTGCACGCCGAGCAAATCCAAGGTTTCTTTGACGTACCGGTTGATAACGTTTTTGGTAGCCCTGTGCTGCTGGAAGATATCCTGTCTAAGAATCTGGCCAGCCCAGTTGTCGTATCTCCGGATATCGGTGGTGTTGTACGTGCCCGTGCCATCGCAAAACTGCTCAATGATACCGATATGGCTATCATTGATAAGCGTCGCCCACGCGCGAACGTCTCTCAAGTTATGCACATCATCGGTGATGTTAATGGCCGTGACTGCATTCTGGTCGATGATATGATCGACACCGGCGGCACGCTGTGTAAAGCGGCAGAAGCGCTGAAAGAGCGTGGAGCAAAACGTGTATTTGCTTACGCAACACATCCGGTTTTCTCCGGCACGGCTATCGACAACATCAAGAACTCAATGATTGATGAAGTGGTTGTCACAGACAGTATTCCTCTGACGCCTGAGTTCAAAGCACTGGATAAAGTCCGTGTACTGACTCTCTCCGGCATGCTGGCCGAAGCGATTCGCCGCATTAGCAATGAAGAGTCAATTTCTGCGATGTTTGAGCATTAATCTGCCCAATATCCAAGCTTAACAAGCGATTGCAGAGCACCACTCTATCCCACACAAAGGCACCTTCAACGGTGCCTTTTGTTATTCTGCCGCGACAAGGTTAAAATGTGCGGTATTTTCGGTTATCCCGCAAAATCTCTTTTCCCTTATTGTTAACCATGAGAACGCCATGAGTACGATTAAACTGGTGGTTGGCCTTGCCAATCCCGGCGCTGAATATGCCGCAACCCGCCACAATGCAGGGGCATGGTATGTTGATCTGTTGTGTCGCCGTTACAATTGCAGCATGAAAGAAGAGGCTAAATTTTTTGGTTACACCGGCCGTCTGCAACTGCACGGGCATGATGTCCGCTTGCTTGTACCCACCACGTTTATGAATTTAAGCGGCAAAGCGGTTGCAGCAATGGCCAGTTTTTATCGTATTAACCCCGATGAAATTTTGGTTGCACACGATGAGTTAGACCTGCCGCCTGGCGTGGCTAAATTTAAACTGGGTGGCGGTAACGGCGGCCATAATGGTCTGAAAGATATTGCCAGTAAGTTGGGTAATAACCCTAACTTCCACCGGCTACGCCTTGGCATTGGTCATCCAGGAGATAAAAATAAAGTCACCGGTTTTGTACTGGGCCGGCCACAAGCGGCAGAACAAACATTAATTGATGACGCTATTGATGAAGCTGTTCGCTGCACAGAAGTGCTGTTACAAAATGATATGCTGGCAGCAATGAACCGCCTGCACAGCTTTAAAGCCAATAAATAGCGCGGTGCCGTTCATCATCACTGCAATATTGTAGGATACAAAACTACCGCCAAAGCTGTGGTATAATACAGAGTTTACATTGCACCTTTTTGTGCATGATATTTTGAGTGTAGAAGGTAATTACATCATGGGATTCAAATGCGGCATTGTGGGTCTGCCAAACGTTGGTAAATCTACCCTGTTCAACGCCCTGACCAAAGCGGGTATCGAAGCAGCAAACTTCCCGTTCTGCACCATTGAGCCGAATACGGGCGTTGTTCCTATGCCTGATCCGCGCCTTGATCAGCTTGCTGAGATCATTAATCCTCAGCGCACCGTACCGACCACAATGGAGTTTGTCGACATTGCGGGTTTGGTAAAGGGTGCGTCAAAAGGTGAAGGTCTGGGCAACCAGTTTTTGGCCAATATCCGTGAAACCGAAGCTATCGGCCACGTTGTTCGCTGTTTTGAAAATGACAACATCATTCACGTTGCAGGTCAGGTTGACCCAGCAGATGATATCGATGTGATCAATACTGAACTGGCGCTGTCAGACCTTGAAGCCTGTGAACGTGCACTGCAACGTGTACAAAAGCGTGCTAAAGGTGGCGATAAAGACGCGAAACTGGAGCAGGAAGTGCTGACCAAGTGTCTGCCACATCTGGAAAATGCCCAGATGCTGCGTACACTTGATTTAAGCAACGAAGAAAAAGCGGCAATCAAGTACCTCAGCTTCCTGACGCTCAAACCAACCATGTACATTGCTAACGTCAATGAAGATGGTTTTGAGAACAATCCATATTTGGATAAAGTGCGCGAAATCGCTGTTGCTGAAGGTTCTGTCGTGGTTGCTGTCTGCGCGGCGATTGAAGCGGATATCGCAGAGCTGGAAGAAGAGGATAAAGCGGAGTTTATGGCCGAGCTAGGTATTGAAGAGCCGGGCCTGAACCGCGTAATTCGTGCCGGTTATGAGCTGCTGAACCTGCAAACCTACTTCACCGCGGGTGTGAAAGAAGTACGTGCATGGACTATCTCTGTGGGTGATACCGCGCCACAAGCTGCGGGTAAAATCCACACTGACTTCGAGAAAGGTTTTATCCGTGCGCAAACTATCGCGTTTGATGATTTCATCAAATACCGTGGTGAGCAAGGTGCTAAAGAAGCCGGTAAGATGCGTGCTGAAGGTAAAGATTATATCGTTAAAGATGGCGATATTATGAACTTCCTGTTTAACGTGTGATGCTCTGCGCCATTGTTACATCAGAGATACTCTTTTAGATATTCTGAAGGTAAATACTGCGCGTTTAGGGTGCTACAGGTGATATAACAGATAAAAAGGCATTCATGATGAATGCCTTTTTTATGGATTTAGACCACAGCAAAAGTTTAGGCCAGTCGACGATGCAACATCTGGCACAGATCCTCGACTGTGTGAACCCCTACCAGAGAGTCAATCTCTATCTCAATCTCGAACACATCCCCGAGAATCAATATCATATCCATCAGTGCTAATGAGTCAGCACTCAAATCAACCAACAGAGAGTCGGGTGTTATCGGACGATCATCTATCATGAGACTGCACTGCAAAACAGCCATCACTTTTTGCTCAATGGTCGGCTGCATCAACGTGTTCCTTTGTTTTTTTCAAGCGGTCTTGTGCGACTCATTGACACCTCATTTTCCAAATTTCTGATCAATGATCGTTGAACGTTGGACGAAGCCAAATGAGATAGAGTGCTTTCAGTGACAGTGGGTGTAACGTGACTTGCAGGCGTTGCTACTGCAGAGGGTTTGAGGTTAGCTATGTCAATCAACTCTGTTAACTCACTGGCCACACTGCGGGCCGCATCGTGTAAGTTTTGTGCCGTTACGACCTTCCGGTCAGCTACTAGAGTGGCAACCGCCTTCTCTTTGCCCACATCCAACTCATTGTTTTCGATTACCTTATTAGCACTTACATTCAAATGAGCGTTAATGTTCCGGGTATCTTGACGCTGTAACAATTTAGTCTTTGGTTTAGAGGACAAAATCAAACCCGAGGAGGCGATCTCAGTCACCGTGGGTGTAACCAAGTCGGAACGACTCACTGATATTGCTACTGCAGAGGGCTTGGAGTTAGCTATATCAATCAACTCCGTTAACGCACTGGCCACACTGCGGGCCGCATCGTGTAAGTTTTGTGCCATTGCAGCTTGTGGATCGGCTACTGGGGTGGCAACCGCCTTTTCTGTGCCCACATCCAATCCA
>NZ_JBOFRH010000502.1:0-11227 GCF_051650925.1 Plesiomonas sp. | reverse complement strand
GATACCTTTATTGAATAAATATAAGGTTGTTACTCACACACGTTTTTTAGATGTGGAATATTAAATTTTTACATTATTCATTATTACTTCATTGTAGTGACATATACCGGTGTTTCCCCTGTACTTCATACTGTTTACTTATTCAAGAAATGACTAATAGTATAAATGCGAAGTTAATATGTGCTTGTTAAAGTAATAATATTAACACTATGGGGGGATTATAGTGATTTTTTGAATATATCAATGCAATAACGGTAATCAAATGTATAACGAGTGCTAGTTAAAATATGCCGACTAGAAACCATAATTTCTATTTTACAGTGATAAATAACTTTTGATGGGGGATCGCTATTCTATCAAAAACTAAGCATACCGTGGTTTTTGAGTGTAGAGCGGCTTAATTCGTGCTGAAAAATAGTGCTATTTGTACACTGACAGTATAAATCATCCTCTAGCAACAACATAGCAAGCCGGTAGCTGTTTTAGCCGAGCATTGTTGATATGGTTTCTCTTTATACCGTTGTGTGTAATGAGTAGCGCGCTTTGTTTGGGTTCTCGTATCAGTATACACAAGCTCAGGGTACATATTCCCTTATTATTCAATGAGGGAGATAAGACTTAGATGTGTAGACAAGATAACAACAACTTAATGTGCAAAGCGCAAGCGGCTGTCATAACCACTGGTGACATAATAGCTGGCAGGAAATACATCAACCAAATGCAGATGGGCTAACTGGGCAATCAAGTCAGCAAAACCATCAAAAGTATGGGCGGTAATCTCACGGTAGACTTTTCCTTCCATGTTCTCAATACCGATGATCATCGTGATTTCATGCTTATCTTGCATGGGTACTGTTACAGTATCATCTATTTTTTGGTCGAAAAAAGGCACTTCACGGCCAGGAATATAGAAGCTGACATTTTGCATGTACTCTTCAGGTGTAAAGAAAGGCTGGTGGTCGGGTGTGGTGTACATATAAAAACCTCATTTACAGTATGCATTTAGTATTTCACCTGAAACGGCAGAATGACTACCCAATGCGTTTAATTTTGCGATCTGTATAGTGAATTTAAATAAGACTAAATAAGATTACTCGGAATTGGGGTAAGTCAATAAGGCAATTTATAAATTCTTAATATCATATAAAATAAATTATTCAATACGTTGTATTACTAACTTATTGGTAAAAGCTATTCAAGTTCTTTTGACAACTTAACTAAGTCTGAGTTTGCTACAAATAAACGAATAATAGTAACTAACTGTAAGAGATTACAGAAAAATAACAATTTGAAACAAAGGATGTAAAGGAAAAAATAGGGTGCAACAATGCGCTCTTATCCTTAAAAGAGCGCTTATGTTAGCTGTTAACACGATGCTTTTTCCAGCATATTTATAATGAAAACCGGATGTTATTGTTAATAACAGGTGATTTTATTCGTAAACTTATGGGTTGAATCAGTGAAATATGCTATGTTACATGTAACATCATCCTTGATTTGTAGAGAAAATGAAGAAAAAACGTCCAACCCTGCAGGATGTAGCGGATGTCGTCGGTGTAACGAAAATGACGGTCAGCCGTTACTTGCGTGACCCTTCACAAGTCTCTGCCCCTATTCAGCTAAAAATAGCCGATGCCCTTGAGGATTTAGGATATATCCCCAACCGTGCACCAGATATTTTGTCGAACGCAAAAAGTCAGGCTATTGGTGTATTGCTGCCTTCGTTGACCAACCAAGTCTTTTCGGAGGTGTTGCGTGGCATTGAATCGGTGACGGAGCAAAAAGGTTATCAGACCATGCTCGCGCACTATGGTTACAGTGCTGCGGTGGAAGAGACTCGGATAGCCTCATTACTCTCATACCATGTTGATGGGTTGATTTTATCGGAAAGTTACCATACGCCCCGTACGCTAAAAATGATTGAAACTGCGGGTATTCCGGTTGTCGAGATTATGGATTCCCGTTCACCCAGCATTCAACTGGCTGTGGGGCTGGATAATGAAGCGGCCAGTTTTGATATGACTACGCTGATGCTGCAAAAAGGCTATCGCAAGATAGTGTATCTGGGCGCTCGGATGGATGTGCGGACGCAGCAGCGTTTTGATGGCTATATTCGTGCAATGGCCGCATATGGGCTAGAAGCGCGGCATGTGATGACTGAGGCCGCCTCTTCTTATTCGTTGGGTGCTGAATTGTTGGAAGAAACACTGCGCTGTTATCCTGATACCGATGGTATTTTCTGCACTAACGATGACTTGGCTGTGGGGGCCATTTTTGCCTGCCAGCGTCTGGGCATTGCTATTCCGCAACAGGTTGCGATAGCCGGTTTTCACGGGCATGATATCGGGCAGACCATTATGCCCAAGCTCGCCAGTGTGCACACACCACGACGTGAAATGGGTAAGCTTGCAGCCGAATCACTATTGGCTCGTTTAGCCGGAGAGGTGCGAACGCAGCGGGTATATGATTTAGGCTATCGGCTTGATGCCGGAGAGAGCATTTGATTTTGCCATTAGGTGAGTCGGCGATTATCGCTTTTCAGCGGTAATGATAAAACAGAATAAAAAAAGACCGAATATTCGGTCTTTTTTTTGCGCAATAGGGGCTGATAAAGCCGAGATTACGGTAAATACTTACTTAGCTGAAACCAGTGCAACCGCTTCTGCTGACAGACGAGTAATGGTCGCCCAGTCGTGTGCGGCGATAGCGTCGGCAGGCAGCATCCATGAACCACCTATAGTAGCGACACATTTTGCTGATAAGTAGTCGTGAACGTTTTTCGGGCTAACGCCACCGGTTGGGCAAAAACGCACTTGTGGCAGAGGGGCTGCAATGGCTTTGAGTGCTGTAACGCCACCATTTGCTTCTGCTGGGAAAAATTTCAGGTGCGTATAACCTTGTGCCAGCGCTTGCATCACCTCAGACGGAGTTGCAACACCTGGGATCAGCGGAGTGCTGTGCTGTTTAGCATGATCAAGCAGCTCACGGGTGCACCCTGGGCTGATGATGAATTTTGCACCCGCAGCCACGGCTGCGTCGTATTGCTCAGGGTTAATCACTGTGCCCGCACCAATCATGGCTTCTGGCATAGCATCAGCAATCGCACGGATAGCGTCGAGTGCTGCATCGGTACGCAAGGTCACTTCAAATACGGTGATCCCGCCGTCTGCCAGTGCTTTTGCCATAGGTACAGCATCTGCTACGTGGTTAATAACCATAACCGGTACGACAGGTGAAGTGGCAAAAACGTCGGCAGGGGAAACAGTCCAATTCATGTGTTATTCCTTAGCATTACACAAAGTTGCGCGCACATCGGGGTGCGCGCAGAGTCAATAGCATAATAAATGAAGTGCGAAGGCAATTCACGGATTGATCGTGACCCGATCAACCACAATGCTATGCTGTTCAATCATGTGGTTTAGTCAATCACCGTTGCACCGGTTTCCGCACTGGAAACATGCTCGCGGAAGACTTTAAACAAATTCCGGCCAAAACCTGTCTGCTCGGCAGTTAAATCTGGGTGGAATGCTGCGCGCTGGCTCAGATCGGCATCGGTACTTAATGTACCCTGAGTGGCATCAAGCGTGATGACATCACCGTTTTGCAGATAAGCAAGAGGGCCGTTTTTGCTCGCTTCCGGAGTCACGTGAATAGCCGCAGGGATTTTTCCTGATGCGCCAGACAAACGGCCATCAGTGACCAGTGCCACTTTAAAACCAGCTTTCTGGATATTACCCAGAATTGGCATCAGCTTATGCAGCTCAGGCATACCATTTGCGCCCGGCCCGTTGTGGCGAACGACCACGATAACATCACGGTTCAGCGTACCCGCTTTGTAAGCTGCTTCTACATCGTGCTGAGATTCGAAAATCTCAACCGGAGCACGAACAATATGGTGCTCAGGGGCAACGGCACTGACTTTAATCACGCCACGGCCTAAGTTGCCTGACAGCACTTTTAGCCCACCGGTCGCGTTAAATACGCTGTCACCTTCCGCGATAACGGCCGGATCACGTGTTTCCATCACTGGCTGCCATGCTAGCGCACCATTTTCCAGTGTCGGCAGGCTCAGGTAATCTTCCATCGTGCCAAATACTGGAGTGGCATCCATATGCAGCAGACCACGCTCGGCCAGCTTACGCAGCAAGAGCGGAACACCGCCAGCCGCTTGGAAGGCATTGATATCTGCCGGTCCATTCGGGTAGACACGGGTCATCAGTGGTACAACATCAGAAAGTTCGCTGAAGTCATCCCATGTGACAATCAGGCCAGCGGCACGAGCAACGGCAATCATGTGCAGGGTGTGGTTAGTACTGCCGCCAGAGGCTAGCAGGGCAATCAGACCATTGACCATACAGCGCTCATCAAGCACGTCAGCCAGCGGGCGGTACTCGCTGCCGCCTTGTACCATGCCCGCCACTTTACGGGCAGCATGATCGGTCAGTGCATTACGCAGTTCAGTATTGGGTGGGATGAAAGCAGAACCCGGTAACATCAGGCCCATCGCTTCAAATACCAGCTGGTTGGTGTTGGCTGTACCGTAGAAAGTACATGTGCCCGGTGCATGATATGCACCACACTCCATATCAAGTAATGCATCACGGCCAAGTTCACCGGCTGCATATTTCTGGCGGACTTTGACTTTCTCATCATTGCTGATGCCAGTTGGCATTGGGCCAGCCGGAATAAATGCCGTTGGCAGATGGCCAAAGGCCAGTGCACCCATCAGTTGTCCGGGGGCAATTTTATCGCAAATGCCTAAAAGTAGGGTGGCATCAAACGTATTGTGGCTCAGTGATACAGCAGTAGCTTGTGCAATCAGATCACGTGAGAACAGAGACATATCCATGCCCGGCTGCCCTTGTGTTACACCGTCACACATAGCGGGAACACCGCCAGCCACTTGTGCGCTGTGGCCTAATTCGGCCAAAACCGCTTTGATTTGGTCAGGATAGAACTGGTAAGGCTGATGTGCAGAGAGCATATCATTGTATGCGGTGACAATGCCCACGTTAGCGCGGGTCATGTCAAGGATCTGGCCTTTTTGCTGGCTAGAACAGGCTGCTACAGCGTGGGCAAGGTTGCCACAGGCTAAGCTTGCGCGATTCTTGCCTTGTGCAGCTTGAGATTGAATTTGTGCGAGATAACGCGCACGAGATTGTGCGCTGCGTTCAGCAATCCGAGCAGTGACTCGGGTAATAACTGGGTGCATTAGTGAACCTCTTTAGCTGCAATGACGGCACGCTCAACAACTTGATCAAACTCTGCATCAATATCAACGCGCAAGATACCGCTTTCATTGGTGCTCAATGGGCATTCCAGCGTATCAAATTGGCTTTGTAGCATGCCTTCTTTCTGGAAATGGCCTACGCGCTTGCTCAGACGTTCGAAAATCAGTTCGAAAGTACCGTCGAGGAAAATAAAGGTGACGTTCTCGTTACCTTCACGGATCATATCACGATACTTACGCTTCAGTGCAGAGCAGACAATAATGCCGGTTTCATTTTTCTTCTCAAGGCTAAACGCCGCATCACGGATACGTTCTAGCCACGGCGCACGATCATCATCATTTAGAGGGTTACCTGCGCTCATCTTCAAGATGTTTGCTTTTGGGTGCAAATCATCACCATCGATAAATTTAGCATTCAAAGCATCAGCCAGTGCAGAACCCACACTTGACTTACCACACCCTGAAACACCCATAACGATAATGCTGCGACCTGCCATAGTTTGACCTCAATCTCAATTTTGGAATTTGGTTGTATTCACCTGTTTCTACGATAGCACGTTACGGGTAACATGTTACCCGTAACTACAAAAACTGTGATGTAAAACACAGCTCACTTAGGATGAACACTATGTCTGATATGTCGTTGATCATGACCGCCGCGGGATCTATCCTCCTGTTGCTGTTTTTAGTAATGAAAGTTCGGCTTCACGCGGTTGTTGCACTGATTCTGGTCTCTATGATTGCCGGCTTATTCTCTGGTATGAATCCGGCTGATATTGCTGCGACCATCCAAAAAGGGATGGGCGGAACACTGGGCTTTGTTGCCGTAGTGGTCGCGCTGGGCGCAATGTTTGGTAAAGTGATGGAAACCACCGGTGCGCTTGATCGCATCGCACAAACACTGCTAGGTAAGTTCGGTACAGATCGCGCTAACTGGGCGATTACCATTACCGGCTTTATCTGTGCACTGCCGCTGTTCTTTGATGTTGCGGTTGTTCTGTTAATTGGCGTGGCGTTCGCGATTGTGCGTCGTGGCGGCGGCAGCGTAATCAAAATTGGTATCGCGCTGTTGGCAGGTATTGCAACTTGTCAGGCGTTCCTAATCCCAGCACCAGGCCCGATTTTGGTAGCATCACAGCTGGGTGCTGATTTTGGTTACATGATCCTGTTTGGTCTGCTGGCCTCTATCCCTGCGATGATCTTAGCTGGCCCACTGTTTGGTTCAATGATTTCTAAAATTGTTGATGTTCCATTGCCAGAGCATGCACAAGCTGATGATAAAGATCGCGGTGAACTGCCTTCTTTTGGTCTGGCGATGGGTCTTATCGGCTTGCCATTGCTGATGATCGGTCTGAAAACCATTGCTGCTCGTTTTGTTGAGCAAGGTTCTGACCTGTACAACTGGTTGGAGTTTATTGGCCACCCATTCACCGCAATTATGGTTGCGTGTTTGGCTGCATTCTACCTGCTGGGTATTCGCCGTGGTATGAGCCGTGATGATGTCATGGGTGTGTGCAGTGCTGCATTACAACCGGCCGGTATCATTATTCTGGTTACGGGTGCAGGTGGTGTATTTAAGCAGGTTCTGGTTGATTCAGGCGTGGGTGCTGCATTGGGTAATACGTTGGCAAGTTCTGGCCTGCCAATTGTGGTCTTAGCCTTTATTCTGGCCGCTGCAGTACGTGTTATTCAGGGTTCTGCTACCGTTGCGATGCTAACATCATGTGGTTTGATCTTACCTATGTTGGAAGGTTTGGGCTTAAACGGTGCACAACTGGCTGCCATTACCATTGCTATTGGTGGTGGTGCGATTGTACTGTCACACGTGAATGACTCCGGTTTCTGGCTGGCAAACCGTTACTTAGGCCTAACCGAAAAACAAACCCTACAAACGTGGACTGTGATGGAAACTATCATCGGTGTTACCGGTGGTGTGGTTGCCATGATTATTATGATGTTCCTGTAAGTGGTGTGCTGTGCGTGATATTGAACTGATAATATTTTAAGCACAGGTCGAGATTACTTTCTGTATCAATCAAGCCCCTTTTTAAAAGGGGCTTTTTTTATGATTTCTTTATGGCTTTTTTACGAGGATATAAAACAGCGCTAACACATTAGTTGGTTTTGCTGTGTTTTGTGCTTTATCGTGCGTTTGGCTGATATTTGGCACAGAACGATAAGAATGGCAGGAGAGTATTGCTTATAGTCCGCGGTTTAGTATGCGTGTTCTTGGATAAGCTGATGACGGTTCGATTAAAAGCAATATTGTGTTCATTACTGATGGTCTCTGTGCTGGCAGGGTGTGGTGCAACCGGAGATACACCGAAACAGAAACGTGCCTCTATTCAGGTTATCCGCCAAGATACATTGAGTAAATTGTATAAACAGCAGCCCAAAGCCCGGGCTTTAATTCGTAATGCAAAGGGATATGCGGTGTTTTCCACCAAAAGTAACCGTTTTGCTCTGGTTGGTATCGGCCATGGTTTTGGTGTAGTACACGATAATCGCCGTAATAAAAATACTTATATGCGGATGATGAGCTTAAGTGCAGGGGTCGGGCTCGGAATTCAGGATATGCGATTTATTGCTATATTCCATGACCAAAAAACGATGGATAACTTTATTCAATATGGTTGGGATGCCAGCGCTGGTGCTGAAATGGCTGCTAAATGGAAGGAAAAAGGTGATGCGACAAATCAGACTGTGCCGGCTGACTTTAAAGGGGTTACTGTGTATCAGATAACTGAGCACGGGCTGGCATTACAAGCGATGGTGCAGGGGTTTAAATACTGGCCAGACAGCGAGTTAAATTGATCTGCGTGTGAGTTAAACAGACGTTTGCCTGTGGGATACGCTCTGCTTTGCATCCCACAGTGAGGTTATTTTTAGGTTCTTGTGCAGCATGGATAACAAGAAGTTAAACCTCTGCCTCAGAGGATACGGGCTTGCAATAACTGCTGTTGGAAGGTGTTCCATGCAGCGCGGCTGTCATGAATAAATTCAACACGGCTATCGGCAGGGGTTATGTCAGCGGTTTCAATCTGAAATTCACCCTGTTGGCGGTTAAATTGTAGCGTTCCGCCAGCAATACGGACAACACCTTTGGCACGGATAACGGGTGCTGTTCTGGCGAGCTCTAGAATTTTAGTCATATCAAACAGGGTATCGGCATCAAATATCCAGCCACAACTGAAATAACCTTGCCCCTGATTTTCTGCTCTGCGCCAGCGTTCATTACCGTGTAAGTTGAGTACGGCACTGATTGCCGGTATTGCCGTTTTATGCTGATGAGCGGCCGATGCTTTGAGGTGTCGGGGCTGTGCGGGTAAATCAAGCAGAGCAAGCGGGATCTTACCTTGCTCTGCAAATTCAGTATGAAGTGCTGTAAAGTGCTCTTTTTGCTGCGCCGAAGCACGTAATGTGCCGGCAAATTCCGTAAACAGCGCTTGTTCTTGTGGCGAACATAAATCGGTTTTATTGGCGATTAGCACATCTGCTGCGGCAATTTGATCGCGAAAATTCTCATTTTCACGGTATTTAGTATCTTGCAGATGGCGAGGGTCGAGCACACATAAGGTCGCACCCAGCGTAAGAACCGACTGATAATGTTCTCCGGTCAGCATATCCAACACCTGTTTTGGGTGCCCAAGCCCTGTGGGTTCAATTAAAATACGGTCTGGTCGGTGTTGGCTGATGAGCATGTTTAATCCCACCTGCATAGGTAATCCGGCGACACAGCAGAGGCATCCACCGGGGATCTCTTTGACGACCGCCCCTTGATCACGCAGCAATGCTCCATCAATACCAATTTCGCCAAACTCATTGACCAAAACCGCCCATTTTTCATGTTCAGGTTTCGAGGCTAACAGATGTCGGATGGTGGTTGTTTTACCACTGCCCAGAAATCCGGTAATAAGGTTGGTTTTGATTTTACTGCTGAGCATAAGGCGTTTCCCTGAGAGTCAACAACGTCTGGTGTACGTAATATCATACAACAAGGTATTAATGTAACGGAATATAAGGCAGATATCTCAGGATATCCGGTATATCAAAAAACGGAGGCATAAGTTGGTACGGTGCTATAAAAAAATCCAGCACACATTAGCATGCTGGATTTTTCTGTTATCGGTATTCAGCCGTTTTTTTAGGGCTACCGATATACAGGCAATAGGTTAAACATGGCTAAAATCTGCACGACAAGATTGGTGATACCAAACAGAATAACAACCATAATCATCAGATTACCACCGGGAGCACGGTAGGTTGGGCTACCAAATTTCTGACGGCTGGCGCGAGCCATCATCGCAGGAACAATTGCAGCCCAGATTGCGGCGGCTAAACCGGCAAAACCAATGGCATAGATAAAACCGTTCGGGAAGACTAAACCGCCAATCGTTGGAGGAATAAAGGTGATTGCTGCTGTTTTTGAGCGGCCGATTAAGCTGTCATCAAATTTAAAGAGATCGGCAATATAGTCAAACAACCCTAGGGTTACACCTAAAAATGAGCTGGCAACAGCCATATAAGAGAAGGCAGTTAGCATTTTATCAATCGTCTGGGTTGATGCCACACCACTGAGTGCTTTCAGCAGGCTGCCAATATTTCCGCCCTGATTGACAATTTCCTTGAATTCACCGCGCGGAATATTGCCCAGAATCGCCAGCTGCCAGATGATGTAAATGGCCAACGCAATCAGTGTGCCAATCAGTAAACTCAGTACAACGGGGCGCGGCTCTTTTCCATAATATTTGACCAAGCTTGGCACGTTACCATGATAACCAAACGAGGCCAGACAATAAGGCAGGGCGGCCAACGCAAACGGCAGGTAATCGGTTTGAGTATCACTGGTATTGAACAAAATAGCCGGTTGTACATGGCCTATTAGGTCAAATGTGGATAAGAAAAATGTAATGAGCATGCCGCCAATCAGTACGGTTGTTAAGCGATCAACTGCTTTGGTGGATAACCAGACAAAAAATGCCAAGCCCAGTGCAAACAGTAAACCGGCTGCGGTTTGATTCATTGAAAAACCAAACGCCGCATTGAGCGTATGGCTGATAATAGATCCGCCACCAGAGATATAAGCATAAGTCAGGATATACAGCACAAACGCAATGGTAATACCATTGATGGCATTCCACTGTTTGCCGAGCAGCCCTTTAACCATAGTGTCAAAACTGGCACCGATTTTATAGTTTAGGTTTGCTTCTAAGATCATTAAACCTGACGCGTACATGCACAGCCATGTTGCCAGCAAAATAACAATTGAGCCGGTAAACCACACTCCAGAGGTGACTACAGGTAAAGAGAACATTCCGGCACCTACGGCAGTACCGGCAATGATCATCGCGCCGCCGAGAATAGAAGGGCGGCTGGTCACGGTTGGGGTAATGATATTTTGCTGCGTCATGAACACACTCCTTATGTGTAACTTTGTACTAGCATAGTAGTTCGAATAGTGTGATGGAGTAAACAAAAACATCTCAATATTTTGTTCATATGCAACTTTATGTATGCAACTTTGCGCTATAGCTGTAGTCTACATAAGGATAACGCTTTATAGGTAGGCAATTAAATCAGGTAATGATTTAAGGTTAAAAAGAATGAATGTTATTAAATGTCAACGTATTTGTACTCACTGTTTTAAGCACGGTACAATTTCTACATTACAGCGTTTAAACGATCTATGGTGTGATATTTACACTTGCCAGCACTGCTTTCGTCAATGTGCATAAGAGATAAAACGCATTGCTATAAAATGTATATTAATATAACAAAGAGTAGATATTTCAATCTTCAGTCGTGCATATAATAATCATATGCTGGTGAATACCCGCGACCTGTGATGACCATTTTTTATCTTCAGTTCATTTTTCTGTTTGTGTTGTTTCCTGCCTGCTGTTTTGCTCTCTATTCCTCATTTGAAAATTATCAGAGCTAAATTTTCAGCTATCCTGTATTTAGCAGGGAAGGCCACTGTTTATAAATATATTTTTA
>NZ_JBOFRH010000501.1:0-5060 GCF_051650925.1 Plesiomonas sp. | reverse complement strand
ATTCAAAAAGCCCCTTCATTGGGGTTTTTTATTGGGTAAAAAACGGGATATTGGGTTGATAGTGAGCTTCTGCTGTCTTGATTATGTTTCCCTCTTATTATTGCTAAATATGTCTGCTGACCAACAGACTCTTGAAAGCGGCTGGGGAACTTACCATACTGGATGCCAGCAAAAGGCTGCGCTCATGCAGGCTAAAGTGTACTAAGGAGTTGTCATGAACTTAAAAGTGTTAACGATTGCCGTGATGCTGGCTGTTGCGCCGGGTGTATCAATGGCATCAACCATGCTACCTGCGACACAAGCGGCTGAAGTAGCCACAGCATTAGCGCCTATGCCTACTTTGGCAACGACCGGAAACGGTAGTGTTGATGCCGTACCGAATATGGCAACACTCTCTATCGAAGTGAATCAAAGTGCTAAAACCGCGGCTGATGCAAAAACGCAAGTAGATACGCGCGTCAGTGATTACATGACATTTTTAGAGAAAAATGGGGTAGCAGTAAAAGACATTAATGCTGCGAACCTGATTACTCAGCCAGAATATCAGTATGTGCAGGATAAAGCGCCGACACTGATAGGTTACCGTGCTATTCGCCATGTTGATGTCAAAGTGATGGATTTGAGTAAGCTCAATGATCTGCTCAATGGCGCATTAAAAGCTGGGTTGAATGATATTCAGGGTATTCAGATGGGGGTTTCTGACCCGCAAAGCTATCAGCTAAAAGCCCGTGAAGCGGCGATTAAAGATGCCATCAGTAAAGCTACATCCGTGGCAAACGGATTTGGTGTGAAAATTGGTCAAGTTGAACAAATTCGTTACGACACCAGTACCCAACCACAGCCAGTACCACCGATGTTGCGTATGGCCGCGTATGCGGATTCCGCTAATGCTAAAGTGAACCAAAGCTACCAGCAACCGACGTTGCATTTTACCGATCAAGTTGACGTGGTTTTTAGCTTGAATAAATAAGCAATATCTTTGCCGTGGGTATTCACCGAATTGGTAGAAGAGATACAGCGTAAGCATGCTGATAGCGGTATAATGGGCGAATACCCACTCTCGGAGGATAGCGAGATGACACAAGACGAGCTAAAGAAAGCGGTAGGCTGGGCAGCACTCGAGTACGTACAACCGGGCAGCATTGTTGGTGTAGGTACAGGGTCAACGGTAAATCACTTCATTGATGCGCTTGGCACAATGAAAGAGCAGATTAAAGGTGCGGTATCGAGTTCCGAGGCAAGCACCGCTAAACTGCGTTCACTGGGCATTGATGTTTTTGATGCCAATGAAGTGAGCAGCTTGGATGTTTATGTTGATGGTGCTGATGAAATCAATGCCAATTTGCAGATGATCAAAGGCGGCGGTGCGGCTCTGACGCGCGAAAAAATTGTTGCCGCTATTGCCAAGCAGTTTGTGTGTATCGTTGATGCTAGTAAACAAGTGCATGTTTTGGGTAATTTTCCACTGCCGGTGGAAGTGATCCCGATGGCGCGTTCTTATGTTGCCCGTGAGTTGGTCAAACTCGGTGGTGATCCGGTTTATCGTCAGGGTGTAAAAACCGATAACGGTAATATCATTCTTGATGTACACAATATGTCGATTGTTGAGCCTAAAGTGCTTGAAGATAAAATCAACAATATTGTTGGCGTGGTTACGGTCGGATTATTTGCTCAGCGTCCGGCAGATGTTGTGCTGGTAGGTTCTGCTGATGGCGTGAAAACGGTCAGTTAAATACGTTATTGCAGCAATATCTGATATAAAAGAGCGCAGCAGCGCTCTTTTGTTTTTTAGCCTGCGAGTGAGCGTTTTTTTTTATCCTATAAATGCTCTGAAAAATTTTCTCTTTTTTCTTTTCTGCCTGCGAATTGTTCCTTTCCTACGTTACTTAATTTCTGTTATTTTGACTAAAGGATGACCACTCATTGAGTGGAAAGTGAGTCTGCTTCAGGGTTGATGTAAGGATTGAAACATGGCTAAGGTTTCACTGGAAAAGGATAGAATCAAATTCTTGCTGTTAGAGGGCGTTCACCCAAAAGCAGTAGACCTGTTACGTTCGGCGGGTTACAGCAATATTGAGTATCACAAGGGGGCATTGAGTGATGCTGAGCTGAAAATAGCGATTCGTGATGCCCATTTTGTTGGGTTACGTTCGCGTACCAACCTCACTGAAGATATTTTTGCTGCTGCAGAAAAACTGGTTGCAGTAGGCTGTTTTTGTATTGGTACCAACCAAGTTGATTTAAGCGCGGCACAGCGCCGCGGTATTCCGGTTTTTAATGCGCCGTTTTCAAATACCCGCTCTGTGGCTGAAATGGTGTTGGGGCAGATTTTGCTGCTGCTGCGCCGTATTCCTGAAGCGAATGCGCGTGCGCATCGGGGGGTATGGAATAAGAGTGCCGAGGGTTCGTATGAAGCGCGCGGTAAAAAACTCGGTATTATTGGCTATGGTCATATTGGTACTCAGTTGGGTATTCTGGCAGAGTCGGTCGGTTTAAAAGTTTATTTTTACGATATTGAAAATAAATTACCACTGGGGAATGCCGAGCAAGTGGCCAGTCTTGCTGATCTACTGAGTATGAGTGATGTGGTGAGCCTGCATGTGCCGGAAACCCGCTCGACTAAAGATATGATTGGCAGTACTGAGTTGGCGCAAATGAAACGCGGAGCGATATTAATTAATGCCTCGCGTGGTACGGTGGTGGATATTCCGGCATTGTGTGATGCATTAAAAAGTGAGCATCTCTCTGGCGCAGCCATTGATGTTTATCCAACTGAACCTGCTACCAATAAAGAGCCTTTTGTATCACCGCTATGTGAGTTTGATAACGTGATTTTGACTCCGCATATCGGCGGTTCAACTCAAGAGGCACAAGAGAATATTGGTATTGAAGTGGCTGGGAAATTCATTAAGTACTCGGATAACGGCTCAACGTTGTCGGCAGTCAATTTCCCTGAAGCTTCTTTACCTGGGCATGGTGGGGCTCGCCGTTTGCTGCATATCCACGAAAATCGCCCAGGTGTACTGACACAACTGAACCAAATTTTTGCCGAAGAGGGCATCAATATTGCGGCTCAATACCTGCAAACGACCCCTGAGATTGGGTATGTGGTTATTGATGTGGAGACGGAGTTTGCTGAGCGGGCATTAGTGCGGATGAAACAGATTAGCGGAACGATTCGCGCCCGTATTTTGTATTGATTCACTCCCTGTGAAGTTGAGTTGGCGTTTACGCATTACGGCGTGAACGCCTTTTTTTTGTCTTTTTTCGGCCTTGCATAAAAAATAAGTTGCATTTAAAATGCAACTTATAATGTGAGATTATCTGTTCGGGTGGTGGAGAAAAGTATGAGTCTGTTAGAGAGCCGTGTGGGTGAATTGGTTAGCCAAGATTTTCGTAATGCGCATGTATTTAGCCGTTTTGGTATCGATTTTTGTTGCGGCGGCGGGCGTACGCTGGCCAGCGCTTGTGAGCGAGCCAAGGCAAATCCGGCAGAGGTTGTTGCCGAGCTAAACACATTGCAGCAGGGTGGAGATGCAGACACAACATTCGCGGAGCTAAGCACACCTGAGTTAATTGAGCATCTGGTCAATACTCACCACGCGTATGTTCGCCGAACAGCGCCACTGTTGCTTGAGTACAGCCAAAAAATGGTACGTGCTCACGGTGAAAAGTATGCCGAAATTCTTCCCTTTGCCGGTTTTATTCGGGCACTGATGGATGATTTGTTGCCACACTTGATGAAAGAAGAGCAGATTTTATTCCCTGCTATGGTGAATTTGGTTTCCGGTGTGCAAGAGCAGACCTGTTTTGGTCATATCAGTAACCCGATTCGGGTTATGGAGCATGAGCACCAAGATGCAGGCGAAATCATGGCAAGTTTGCGTGAAATGACCAACGGCTTTACGCCACCAGAATATGCCTGTACGACATGGCGGGTGTGTCTGGCAACGTTGGCGGAGTTTGAAGCTGATTTGCATCAACATATTCATCTAGAGAATAACCTGCTATTCCCAAGGATGCTGGTGTTGGCGAAATAGATAACGCTACACGCCTCTTTGCGAGAAAGCGCTAGCCTGATTTAAAAAAAGTGCACCGTTTGTACGGTGCACTTTTTATGGTTATTGGCTTATAAATACGTGATAAGCCTTATCAAGGTAAGGGTGTTTCTTTATATGAAATTAGGCTATCTCATCTTTACTGATACGAAACATTACGGTGTAGAGCACCGGAACAATGATCAGTGTCAGCAGCGTTGCGAAGCTTAATCCAAACATAATGGTGATTGCCATTGACTTAAAAAATGGATCGAGCAGTAGTGGGGCAACACCTAAGATGGTGGTGATAGAACCCATGGCTACTGGGCGAACCCGTGAGCGGGATGATTCGAGTACAGCCAGTAAACGAGGTTTCCCTTCACGGATCTCAAGATCGATTTGATCGACCAGCACGATTGCGTTTTTAATCAGCATTCCCGCTAAACTGAGGAAGGCGAGTATCGCCATAAACTCAAACGGTGTTTGTGTTATCACCAAGCCAAAGCTGACACCGATTACTGCCAGCGGTACGATCAGCCAGATGATCAACGGCTGACGGACGGCATTAAACAGCGCAACAACGGTAAAGACCATCGCCGCAAAGGCTAACGGCAGTATCTGCATGATGCCGGCATTGGCTTCTGATGAATCACCAAACTCTCCCCCCCAGCTTAAGCTGTAACCCGGTGGTAGCGGAATGGCTTCTACAGCAGTTTTTACGCGCTGAAATACGACGCCGGTCAGTTCAGTTGCCGGATCGCCTTGCACTTTGATGGTCGGGAAACGATCAACCCGCCGGACAATCGCGTTTTCCCACACCGGATCGAGGCGCACAATAAACTGGCTTAAGGCGAGCGTTTCGCGGCTGCCTTCTGGCTGTATACGTACATTGTACAGAGCTTCAATCTGTTCACGCTCACTGGCCGGTGGACGGGCAATGACCGGTAGCAGATCGTCGCCATGTTGATATTGGCCGATACGATTACCATTAAAATACTGGCTGATGGCGCGATCCAGATCGCT
>NZ_JBOFRH010000500.1:0-3079 GCF_051650925.1 Plesiomonas sp. | reverse complement strand
CACCGATGCCATCATGCTGCGCGCAATGCCATTAAATACGTCAGACAGGAAGAAATCGGCAAAGTCGAAAAAATAGCAGATCAGCACAAATACAATTATCCGGTTTAGCATGTCACCTCCATCCCGATCGCAAGGCTGCAAATTATCACCAGCGATGCATCAAGTTGCATTAAGTGGGCTGCATCTTTACGCAACGGAGGGTAACAGAGTTCGACTATATGTAAATTTGTACACGAGCGATGCGCAACGTTATCCGCTCCGCAGTTCTAGAAATTTTTGATACTAGCGCGATCACAAAATCACAATGTCAGCGCGAAATTTGCACTAAACATGGGTTTTGCGATCGCGTCGCCATTATATTCGTGCCACAAACAGCAACTAACTGAAAATAAGTGGTATAACACTTGAGAGGCCTATCGCAAGGAGCCCATTTCGAGCTACCTCAATGCGGTGCGATAAGCCAAGGGAGTGACACGATTAATGGATGAAACCTGAAAAACATCAGGCAGGGAGGGCAACATGAAAGAGTTAATCAAATTGGCAGTATTTTGGGTTGTCGTCACCGGAGGGACTTGGGCGGTGTTTACATCCCTGTAAGAGAACGCGCTGATCTCGGTTATCTGCGGATAAAAGCAATTCCGAGCATCAATGAGAAAGGCTGCCTACGCAGCCTTTTTTTGTGTTTGTTTTCTTTATGCTTGATGTCTGCTATTGCGTGGTTGGCATTTGATGGCAAATTTCTGCTTCCCTACAAAATAGCCAACTTAGCTTAACTCCATCTGCTGCTGATGCTGGGTTGCCAGCGGATGACGGATAGTCAGCGACATCCCCAACGCCACCACCAGCAGTGCCAGAATCAAGTAGAAGGTCGCCATAAAGCCGCCAAACAGCGACGCCACCACTGAGCCGATAATGCTACCCAGACCGAAACCCAGATAAATCACCCCGTAGTTCTTGGTCAGGTTGTTTAAGCCAAAGAAATCACTGACCAAAGACGGATAGACCGTAATAGTGCCACCAAAGCTAAAAGCAATGCAGGCAACCGCAGCAAAGAACAAGTTGGCATTCAGTGGCACAAACAGCAGCAGAGCCATTCCCACCAGCGTAATCACTTGTGCCAGCGAAATCACACGAATGCGCGGCATACGGTCAGACAAAATGCCCAGCACCAAACGGCCGCCTAAGTTCGCCATCGCAATCACCGCCACGGCATTGGCGGCCACAACTGCTGGCAGGTTCACCATTTTCTCGCCGATATCTTTGGCCACGCCAATGACGTACAAACCACTCATGCAGGCAGTTAGAAACATTAACGCCAACATCCAGTACTGCGGCTTACGCATCGCTTGTGCCAGCGTAAAATCATGAGCTTGTTGCGTGCCGGCTGATTCTTGGCGCACGGGTGCATCTTTCATTAACAGCGCCCCCAGCATCACCAGCACCATCGCCAGTAATCCCCACATTTTGAAGGTATTTTCCAGGCCGGTGCTAGAAAGCAGCAATAAGTTAATGTATTTAAAGCCCAAACTACCCAGCCCATACGCACCAATAGCGCAAGCGGAAATCAGCCCCTTACGCTCAGGGAACCATTTCACACAGTTCGACAGCGTCATCAAGTAGCCCGTACCGTCAGCAAAACCCACCAAAATACCGGCGCACAGATACAGCATCATCAGATTGCTAGCATGGGCGGTGAGGAAAAATCCCAAACCTAACAGCAGGCCAGCGCCCAAAGTCACCTTACGCACACCGAAACGTTCTTGCAGTTTGCCAGCCAAAGATGAGGCCACCGCCAACGCCAGACTTAGTAAACCGAAGGCAAACGCTACCTGACTGACCGGCTCATCCAGCTTGCTGGAGAGCTGTGCATTGAACAGGCTCCAGGTATACACCGAGCCCAAGGCAAATTGCGTGATAATGGTACCGAGCAGTGTCAGAACTCGGGTACGTTGATACTGTTGCGGACTTAACTGCTGCTGACTCATAAGCCACCCCTGATAAACCATGATGATTGTAAGAAGCGATAACTTCTCTCAGTGGTGGCACTATACGAGGGAAAACTCCCGCTCTGGCGATAAAAGGCATGAGCTGCAAAACGGGAGGAATGAAATGCAATTACAGACGCATCAGTTGTCGAAAGGCTTTGATGTTACTGCGGCTAACGGGAATTTCAGCGCTCAACTCGTGCAAACGAATCAAATAGGTGCTGTTAAACCACGGCACGATTTCGCGAATTTTGTTGATGTTCACACAATACGAGCGATGACAGCGGAAAAAACCGTCTGCCGGTAAGCGGCTGATAAATTCGCTGATGCTCATTGGCATCACGAAGCGATCATCGCGCGTATACACATAAGTCAGTTTTTCATCGGCCTCCGCATAATAGATCTGTGCACACGGGGTGACGATGATGCGCTCACCTTTAACCAGATTCACCGTCTGGTTACGGTGTAACATCCCTTCATCCGCTATCGTAGCCGATGACGCGGCGCCTTGACCGGCATGAACTGCCGCAGGTGACTCCGCATTAGCTGCAAGATTGGGTACTGCAGGCACTTTACGGGCTTCGATTTTTTGCAGCAGATGGGTGATGCGCGCTTCGTTATACGGCTTTAAGATGTAATCGAAGGCTTCCAGTTCAAAGGCGTCTACGGCAAACTCTTTATGCGCCGTCACAAAAATCACTTCCGGAGGATGTGAGGATTTACGCAGGTTTTTTGCCAACATCACCCCATCAATGGATGGAATTTGAATATCCAAAAACACCAAATCCACATCGTGATCTTGTAAGTATTTAAAGGCTTCCAACCCATCTTCAAACTGAGCGGCGATATCAATTTTACTGTACGTCCGGATAAGATAGGCCAGCTCTTCACGCGCCAGATATTCATCCTCAACGATGATGGCTGTTAGCATAAATTTGCCTCCGGATCAGGTAAATAAAAACAGACTTCCGTGCCCGGCTCCAAACGCCGTAACTGCAGCCCAGCACCGTACAACAGGGTTAAACGCTGATGGACATTGGTTAAACCAATGCTATCACTGCTGACCGTACCAGCCGCCAGATTATCAATCACGT
>NZ_JBOFRH010000499.1:0-1222 GCF_051650925.1 Plesiomonas sp. | reverse complement strand
GTTATCTTGTAATTGTTGTTTTTAGAATAAATACACGCCAGTAAGCTGGTATGACCTGTTGTTTTTGCTAAAACGGCTTTTTTAAAGCGAATTATTCTGTATGAATATGCCTTGCGTGCATATGCGTAAAACGAAAGTGAAAGCCTTAAGATCTGATAAATGAACGTGAGGGGGAAATGCGCGCATTACATTCTATAAATGTGCGATTTAAAATTAATTGTTGAGGGTGTTATAATTAAAAAGAATATGCGCTTGGGTTATTGGTGGTGAAAATGAAATAAATATGCATTTCAGTCAGTTGTGTGAGCGTTATTTTTAATTCGAGCCGAGCATAAACGGGGATAAATATGTGATGCTATATAGTGCGTGCTACAAGACCCTCAATATCTAAACATCAATACCCAAGCAACCGAAGTATTCACGGTTAAACCTCAAACGCCTCGATATCAACATTTCTATTTTAAACGTTAAGTTTAAGACCGAAATTTCAAGCGCTTAACAACCGCCAACAGCGAATACTGCTACGTATTAGATACGTGTCGTATTCGCTGCTGTAGAAAAAGGGCTTGCGGTTGATGGTCTCAGAGGCCTTGCTCAATCACTGCATGTATAGCCGCAGTTAAACGGTGCACATCTTCTGTCGGCGACATATAGGGCGGCATCACATAGATTAAGCGTCCAAACGGACGGATCCACACCCCGAGGCGCACAAATTCGGCCTGTAACCGTGCCATGTTCACCGGTTGGCGCATCTCCACTACACCGATCGCGCCGAGCACTCGCACATCCGTAACTGCAGGATGTGTGCTTAACGGCTGCAAATCGGCCTTGAGTACCGCTTCGATACGCTGCACATCCGCTTGCCAGCTGCCGCTGGCCAGTAACGTCAGACTTGCCGATGCCACGGCGCAGGCGAGCGGGTTAGCCATAAAGGTTGGCCCGTGCATGAAACAACCGGCGCTACCACCGCTAATGGTATCAGCAATGTGCCGCGTGGTGAGGGTGGCGGAGAGCGTCATATAGCCACCGGTCAACGCTTTGCCTAAGCACAAAATATCGGGCGTGACCTCGGCATGTTCACAGGCAAAAAGCCGCCCGGTGCGACCAAATCCGGTCGCAATTTCGTCGGCAATCAGCAAGATACCAAATTCATCACATAGCTTACGTACTTCACGCAAGTATTGCGGGTGGTACATCCGCATCCCGCCAGCGCCTTGTACGA
>NZ_JBOFRH010000498.1:0-5205 GCF_051650925.1 Plesiomonas sp. | reverse complement strand
CCGTGAACCTGCGGCAATGCATCAGTAGTCAGCTCTTGCCCTTCATGCACCACCGCAAATGCCGGAATAGTTAAACCTGTATGGTGCAACTTATCTAATATGCCATGTTCAATATCATCGATAGAGACAACCACTGCGCCAATATCAGAAAAATCGGTATGCTCTAGTGAGGTAATTTCACGTTCACTATCAAAGCAGGATAATGTACTTTCACTGGCCGCTATTTTTAAGGATTTCATAGTATTATTAACCGTATGATTTTTAAAAATCATGATATTTAAAAATATAGACAAATGCCCTCTTGCTCATTTCAATGAACAATCAAAAGAAGAACATATGCCGCAGATGAGTATTACGCCAGCGTGTAAGAATATTGTGATGTGTCATATTGACTCGGTGATTTCTGCATATATATCACTACATATACATCACTGTATATATAGTTACGCACATAAATACATGACAAACGCGATGAGTTAGCGGATGTTATTTATTATGTCGCCAGCAGCCTCGATGAATAGATTTTATTCAACAAGCCCAAGAAATATAATATGACACACGATAATCAGCACCTGGCTTCTTATCAATATTCTGAAGTATTACCTGCAAATGAAAAATGCAAATGAAAAGTAGCTCCGGTATACAGGCATCATTAAATGCCTTGTCCGGCGGATATGTTTCATGATGGATAACCCTTTCACATCCCCTCCTGAACACCTGTGATTCACAATAGGTTGATAATAAAAGTACATACTATACCATGCCAGTTAAACCAATATTGATATTAAACCAAATAAATATCTATTTAATGGGACAACATATTTCAACATCACCAAACCCTGTAGCCACATTATACTCTTTACCATAACGCTCAAAGCTCGGTGTAAATGCATCTTCCAGTTTTAACTCTGGCATACGGCAGTTGAGTATATCACTCCATGAATTGCCGATTTCTGAAATATGCCCTTGGTGTACGAAAACAGCATATTTTTGTTTAGGGATAATAATCTTTCCCATATGTTCAGGCACGTATTGTAAAGAGGGCACTTCTATTCCACACATGTACTCTATTTCATGCTGGCTTGCGCTACAAATAACACCATATGCTACTTCCTTATCATGCGCAGCATCACCTATTTTGTTGAACGCAACCCACTGCGCGGGGATCGTCTCAGCCAATGTTGCCAATGCATGCGTTTTACGAATACCCATTAGAAACATTTCATTGATATGCTCAATGCGAAAATCTGATTGTACTGGCATACGCCCTACCTTTTATACGCACTGTACACGGCATGCTGTTCTGTGCACTACCGCAGTATATTACGCGTTACCAACCCAATTAATTTGATGACGATCACTTTCCTACCGATTGCTTTCAACATTTACAGCGGCTGTGAATCGCATCACGAATAAAGAAAACGGACAAAAGAGTGTATTTAAATACGAATCAACAAACAAGATTACCGCCTGAAATAATCAGCAAAAACAATCATTAAATTCGTATTGATTAGAGAGGAATTCAATAATTTGCGTCAATTTCAGAGAGGAATAATCCCCCCTGAAAAATAAACAGCCTAAACAATACTAATATGCACTGAGATACAAATTCTTACTTAGCACAATACCGCGTGGGCTAACTTGCGGCAACCCTTGTAACGAGGCACTGACTAAGCGAGTTTTCGTATCGTGAAATACCGGAACCAGTGGTGTAGAGGTTAATAATAGCTCCTCTGCGCGGCGGTATAATACACCACGCTTATCGGCGGTAGCCGATTGTGCACTATCTAAAATCAGATCAAACTCTTTATTACAATAACCGCTGAGGTTGGCCGAGCTGTAACAGCGAAAATCATTCAATAGTGCTGAGGGTTCGTTATAGTCACCATAAATATAGGTGGCAACTGCATCATAGTGGTTGGTGTAGCGTGTAGCCCGAAAAGCGGGATCAGTAAGGCGGTTCATCTCAACTTTTACGCCGATCACTTTCCACATTGAGGCTACCGAGTTGACCAGACGCTCTTGTTCATCATCATCGCGGTATGACAGGGTGATTTGCAGCGGGTTATCCGGCGTAAAACCGGACAGCGCCAGCAGTTTACGCGCTTGATCCTGACGTAAACGGAACGGATCATTGGCAAATTCAACGCTAACCGGAAGGTATTGCGGCACATTATCAGGGATCACCGTATAAGCCGGTTTCACCAGCTGACCACTGAGCGTATCGGTAACTAATTCTCGGTTAACCGCCATAGAGAGCGCCTGACGCACATTCTTATCCACCAGCGGCGGGCGACGGTTATTCAAGCTTAACTGGTATAACCCGAGCAAATTAAAGGGCCGCAGTGATTCAGGCACGCTATTTTGAATCGCCCGATACTGGCTTGCGGGTATGCTGTCAGTCATGTGCAACTGGCCATCATCAATGTGCGCAATATCCGTTTTAACAAACGGTTTTGGCAGGTAAATGACACTGGTCAGCACGGTTTTGCTGCTATCCCAATAGTGTGTATTTTTGTTCAGACGTAATGATTTTCCATTCGCCCACTCTGCCAGCATAAATGCGCCGTTGCTGAGAAACGGCGCTTGCGGGTAACTGATACCCTGCTTGAGTTGTTGCTGCGGCGCCGGCATAAAGGCCGGTAATGAGAGCATTGACATAAAAAACGGCATGGGTTTATCAAAGGTCACTTGCAGCACTTTTGGCTCTAATGCACTGACACCCAGTTTATCTGGGCTCAGTTTTCCGCGCCCAATCAGATCGGCATTGGCAATCCCCGCTTCAGCCATGTAGTTTCGGTTACTCAAGCGGGTTTTCGGGTTAACTGCACGCTGCCATCCGGCCACAAAGTCCGCCGCCTCTACCGGCGTTCCATCTGACCAATGGGCATTTTCACGCAGCCAGAATGTCATCGATTTGCCATCCGGTGAGGTGATCCAGCGTTCGGCTTGCGCCGGTATATTTTCGCCGTTATCCCCCTCTTGCACCAAGCCTTCAAACAGATCAGAAAGCACCGCTTGTGTGGCAAAATCTGCATCGGCGATATTAGGATCGAGCATGGAAGGATCTTTCCCATTAGCCCGCACAACCACTTGCTGTTTGGCAAGGTCGGTGCCCAAAGGAACATCTGCGGCAACCGCGCACAGGGGCAACATTACCCCCAAAAGCATGCCAAACGTTGTGTTCATTGCATCTCCTCCCTGAAAAGCCTTCATTTTATGGATGAGCGATAACTTAATCGCCGCCAATTACCCAGTTTTGGATCAGGCTAGCAAAACACGGCATTTGCTTTACACGATCATACAGTCAGAAAAAAAGCCTGCTCGGAAAAGAGCAGGCTTTTGTTGATGTTGCAACTGACGTTACTGTTTATGCTGATGGCAACATGGCTCAGACCACCGATGAGGGGATGGTTTTCTCGCGCACAGCATCCTCCTGCAAAGCTTGATCCAGTGCATGGCCTGCGGCATCTGGTGAGTCAGTGTTTCGTGCTAACAGCGCATACATAGCCGGTACGATATACAAGGTCAACACCAGTGCGATACTCATACCAAAGACCACGACAATACCAATTGCCTGCCGCCCTTCCGCGCCCGCACCACTGGCAACAATCAGCGGGATGCCCCCGATGATGGCTGTAAGCGCGGTCATCATGATTGGACGAAAACGCTTTTCAGCAGCCTCTAATATTGCATCAGCAAAACGGTAGCCGTTATCTCGCAATTGGTTAGTAAATTCGACCAGCAAAATACCGTTTTTAGTCACCAGCCCGACTAACATAATAAGCCCAAGCTGACTGTAGATATTGAGCGACATACCAGTAACCCACAAACCAAACAGGCCGCCAGCAATACCCAGTGGGACTGTCAACATCACTACAAACGGGTGCACAAAGCTCTCAAATTGTGCAGCAAGGAACAGATAAACCACCACCATTGCCATGCCGAAAGCGAACATGATATTACCCTGATTGGTGCGGTATTCGAGTGATTCACCTTTGTAGTCAATAATCGCCTGCGGAGGCAATAAAGTACGCGCCTGTTCATCAAGGTAATCAAGCGCCTGACCAAGATCATACCCTGCGGCAAGGTTGGCCGATAAGGTGATCGATTTGTTGCGGTTATAGTGGTAATAGGTTGATGCAGAGGCTTTTTCCTGCCCGCTGATCAGGGTTGACACTGACACTAACTGGCCATTTTTTGCCCGCAGATAAATCTGGGCCAAGTCTTCAACCCCTCGGAAATTTTGCTTGAGACCGCGCAGGTAAACATCAAACTCTTCGCCATCTTTGGCAAAGGTGGTCACGCTATCGCCACCCAGTACGCTTTGCAGCGTGCTGGCAATATCGGATACCGAAATCCCCAGTTGGTTTGCCAGTGCGCGATCAACTTCAAGTATCATCTCAGGGGTGGTTTCACGGTAATCAATATCGATATCGGTCAGCCCCGGATTAGCGCGAGCAGCCTTTTGCAGCGTTTCTATCCACCCTTTAAGTTGTTCGTAATCTGGCCCGCCGAGAACAAATTGCACCGGATTATCCGAGCCACCACGTAAGCTAGACGGCAATACCGGTACGATGCGCATACCCGGAAGATCGCCGGTCGCTTTAGCGATAAACCCAACCAAGTCTTCGGCTTTTTTACTGCGCTGATCCCACGGTTTTAGGGTGATCATCGCCATACCGCTATTCACACCACCGCCAAAGCCGGGGGTACGTACGGTGATATTCTCTGCAATGCCCTGATCCAATAGCGGTTGTAAGCGCTGCTCTAGCTCGATCATATTACGCTGCATCAGCTCTGGGCCTGCCCCTTCAGCGGCACGGGTCATCACAAAAATACTGCCCCGATCTTCTTTAGGTGTCAGTGCCTGAGGGATCTGCTGGTACAACAGATAACAGCCACCAATCAACAGTAACATCACCACCGGTGCCCACCACGGCTGACGTTGGGTAATTTGCAGTGAACGGCGGTATTGCGCCGATGACCAGTTCACCGCCTGCCCAAATGAACGGGTCAGCCAGTTTTGTGGCATCTGCGGGCGTAACAGTTTTGCGCACATCACCGGTGTCAGGGTCAGGGCAATGATGCTGGAAAAGACCACTGCCGCACTGAGCAGCATGGCAAACTCAGCAAAAATACGCCCGACAGTGCCGGTCAGAAATAGCACAGGTACAAACACGGCAACCAGAACCGCAGTGGTGG
>NZ_JBOFRH010000497.1:0-6338 GCF_051650925.1 Plesiomonas sp. | reverse complement strand
TAGAGTCAAAGTCCATCGGTAAATCAAGGTGTTCATCAAGCAGAAAATCAGTTCCTGCGCCGCCCGGTTGCCAAGCTTTAAATGTATAACCCTCTAGCATGCCGCCGGCATACTCTTCGAGTAATTCTCTGGCAGTCGTACCAAAAGGTACTTCCCACACACCAGGACGTTTAACTCGACCGGAAAAACCCATTAATTTGGTGCCGCTATCTGTGCTTTTACCTTGCGATAAACCTTTATACCAGTCAGCGCCATAATGAATAATGTAGGGAATATTGTTGAGTGTTTCGACATTATTCACACAGGTCGGTTTTCCCCACGCTCCGGCAATAGCAGGAAACGGCGGTTTGGCACGTGGATTGGCGCGTCGGCCTTCAAGTGAGTTAATAAGAGCGGTCTCTTCACCGCAGATATAACGCCCCGCACCAGTATGAACATACAGATCAAAACTAAATCCAGAGCCAAGAATATTACTTCCTAAAAAACCAGCCGTTTTCGCTTCATCTATAGCGCGCTGCAAACGCTCTGCTGCTTCAATATACTCACCGCGCAGGAAAATATAGCCGCGATAAGTACCAAGGGCATAAGCAGCCAGAATCATACCTTCGACGAGCTGATGGGGTAATTGCTCCATCAACAGGCGATCTTTGTAGGTGCCTGGCTCCATTTCATCGGCGTTACACAACAGATATTTGCGATCAAACTTAGGATCTGTTGGCATTAAGCTCCACTTTACGCCGGTAGAGAACCCTGCACCACCACGTCCACGCAAGCCTGCATCTTTTACGCACGCAGTGACCTCTGCAGGCTGCATGGTAGTTAACGCTTTGATTACCGCAGCATAGCCATCTTTTTTCTTATATTCATCAAGCCATACCGGTTGTAAATCAGGACGAATGCGCCACGTCAAAGGGTGTGTATCTGCGGACAATATGCTCATAAATATTGCTCCAACAAGTTATCTATCTTCTCTGGCGTTAAGTGGCTATGGGTATCGTCATCAATCATCAGGGTTGGGCCTTTATCACAATTACCTAAACAACAAACAGGTAATAATGTAAAGCGCTGATCGGCGGTAGTTTGCCCTAATTTCACACCCAGTTTACGCTCTAGTTTATGCTGGATACCCTGATAGCCGGTGATATAACACACTACGCTATCGCATAAACGAATCACATGTCGACCCACTGGTTGACGAAAAATCTGGCTATAAAATGTCGCTACACCTTCTACATCACTTGCGGGGATTTTTAATATCTCGGCAATGGCGTAAATGGCCTCATCAGATACCCAGCCATAATGCTTTTGCACCCGTTTTAACGCATCTATTGACGCGGCTCGTGGGTCTTCATAGTGTGCCATTTCATGTTCAATGGCCGCTTTAACTTCGAAAGGAAGTTCAAATGCTGTTGCGTTGTCTTTGTTGTGATTATCCATAATCAACGATCCACATCTGACATAACAAAATCGATACTGCCTAAATAGACAATAAGATCAGAGACCAGACTTCCACGAATAACACTGGGAATTTGCTGTAAATGCGCAAAACTTGGGGTACGAATACGAGTGCGATAACTCATGGTGCTGCCATCACTGGTCAGGTAATAGCTGTTTGCCCCTTTTGTTGCTTCAATCATCTGGAATGATTCATTCGCTGGCATTATTGGCCCCCATGACACTTGCAGGAAGTGGTTTATCAGGGTTTCAATATGCTGTAATGCGCGCTCTTTTGGCGGTGGCGTAGTCAGTGGATGATCCGCTTTATAAGGCCCTTGAGGCATATTATTTAAACACTGGGTAATAATACGCAGGCTTTGCCGAATCTCTTCAACTCTGACTAATGCACGATCATAAGCATCACCGTTATTGCCGGTAGGCACATCAAAATCAAAGTTTTGATAACCGGAATAAGGACGCCATTTCCGAATATCAAAATTAAAGCCGGTAGCGCGCAAACCTGCACCGGTCACACCCCAATCAAGTGCCTGTTGGGTGTTATACGCAGCAACACCGATAGTCCGGCCCTTTAAGATGCTGTTTTTCAGCGCAGCAGTAACATAACTCTCTAAGCGATTCGGTAACCAATCTAAGAATTCACGTACCAGATGCTGCCAACCTTGCGGTAAATCATGTGCTACACCACCAATACGAAACCATGCTGGATGCATTCTTGCCCCAGTAATAGCTTCAATAATATTGTAAATACGCTGCCGATCAGAGAAAGCAAAGAACACTGGAGTCATCGCACCGACATCTTGAATATAGGTGCCCAAAAAGAGCAAATGACTGTTAATACGGAAAAGCTCTGACAGCATCACACGAATAACTTCAACGCGTTCAGGCACATTAATACCGGCCAGTTTTTCGACAGCCAAAACATAAGGCAGGTTATTCATCACGCCACCGAGATATTCCACACGATCGGTATACGGAATATAACTATGCCATGACTGGCGCTCGCCCATTTTTTCTGCGCCACGGTGGTGATAGCCGATATCAGGAACACAATCGACAATCTCTTCACCGTCTAGCTGTAATACGATACGAAATGCACCGTGTGCAGAGGGATGGTTGGGGCCAAGGTTTAGAAACATGTAGTCTTCATTGTCTGTGCCCTTGTTCATCCCCCAATCTTCCGGTTTAAACCGTAGAGCTTCCTGTTCTAAATCTTGTTTGGCAATATCCAATGAAAAAGGATCAAACTCAGTGGCTCGAGCTGGGAAATCTTTGCGTAACGGATGCCCTTCCCATGATTGTGGCATCATGATTCGTGTTAAATGAGGGTGGCCGGAAAAAGTGATGCCATAAAGATCCCAGACTTCACGCTCATACCAGTTAGCATTAGCAAAAATAGGCGTGATACTTGGCAGCACTAAATCATGTTCATTGAGTGCAATTTTAATCAAAATATCACGGTTACGCTCAACCGAGAGCAGATGATAAAAGACGGTAAAATCTTGTGCTGCAATGTGTTCACGATGCGTACGCAAGCGCTCATCTACACCATGCAGGTCGTACAGCATGACATAAGGTTTTGCGACTTTTTTCAAAAATACCAGTACATCTGTTAGCAGTGGTTTGCGTAGCCAGATAACGGGCATACCCGTTTTAGTGGGCTGCAATACAAAAGCATCACTGCCAAAACGGGTTGCCAATTCAGCAAGAATAGGATCATGCTGATGATCAGAAGAGGGCCAACCTTGTGTTGACTGCTCAGGAGTCTGTAGTGTTGTTGTCATTTTAAACGCAACTCCTGCTCATCACACTTCATCGGGAGTACGCAGGTTTTTTACCTGAATACGCTCATTACGTTTTACATCACGCTCTGCAGGCATTTGCGCACGATAAACGCCTTGATCACCAACCACCCAAGAGAGCGGACGACGTTCTTTACCGATAGATTCTTGCAATAGCATGAGTGCTTGCAAAAATGCTTCCGGCCGAGGCGGACAGCCTGGAATGTACACATCAACTGGCAGAAATTTATCTACGCCTTGTACTACTGAGTAGATATCGTACATACCACCCGAATTGGCACACGCCCCCATTGAGATAACCCATTTAGGCTCAAGCATTTGCTCATATAAACGCTGAATCACCGGTGCCATTTTGATAAAGCATGTACCCGCAACGACCATAAAATCAGCTTGTCGTGGAGATGCACGAATAACTTCTGAACCAAAACGCGCTACATCATGTGGAGATGTGAAGGCGGTAGTCATCTCAACGTAACAACAAGACAAACCAAAGTTATAGGGCCAGAGGGAGTTTTTACGCCCCCAATTCACCGTTGAATGAAGTACATCTTCGAGCTTGCCCATAAAAATGTTACGGTCAATTTCTTGCTGCAAAGGATCATCAACCGTCTCAGTTTTACCCATAGGATACTGTTCGGGTAATGCATTCGGATCAATTCGGGTGAGCGTGTACTTCATGTGGACAATCCTTGTTTCACGACTTGGTGGCAACATTCTTATTGGCATTAATGGCACGTTTAGAGCGTTCAGGTGTCCAGTCAAGTGCACCAATTCGCACTAAGTAAACCAGCCCCATTAACAGTACGACGATAAAGACAGAGGCTTCAATTAAGCCCAGCCAACCACTTTCACGCACTGATACGGCCCATGCAAAAAGAAACAGAGCTTCGACGTCGAAAATAACAAACATCATAGCCACGAGATAAAATTTGGCAGAAAAACGCAGGCGGGCATTACCGACAGAATCAACACCGGATTCAAACGGTTGGTTTTTGGAGCGACCCCAAGCCTTACCGCCCAACAATGAGGCAGTACCGACCATGAAAGCGCATAAGCCGAGTATCGCAAAAACGAATACGGCAAAAGACCAATGATGAGCAATGACTTCCGATGTCATCGTCTGACCCTCAACAACCAGTGGGTTAGCGTTAGGTTGAACAGTGCATTATGGCAGGAAACAAGCACCTCAACAGGATAAGTCTATTTATAGCACGTAATAAAGAACAGAATACATGCAATTTTTTTATATAAACTTCACATGTTTTTTACACCAATAAGCAACAATATGTCAATTGAATTACGGTACAGCAGTGTATTTTGATACGTCCCTTCACATTTAAAATGAATACCTATTTCTTTGTATTTTCAGTCTATTTTAAAGATAGTGCGTTATGATTAAGGGATTCATTGAGTCTGGTTGCAACCGACGCTTGTAATAAAATATCTGCATTAAAATTTATGCGATATACATCACTTTTACGGCACTAAACTATGACTATCACAAAGAGCCGAGCAATATAACGGTGATTTCAATGCGTTGACATGTAGATATTAAAAGATGGGATTTTAGAAAATAAGGAAACGGCGACAATGCCAAAAAACAACAACATTTTCAGTCTGCAGAGTTAATCCGGCATCCTGATGAATGCCGGCAGTGGTAGCGTTATCGTTTTATCTCTATCAAGTGCATTCGTTTTAGCGTTTTAGCCGCAATAGCATTAATGATTTTTTGATGACAGAGCTGCTAATGCATATACTGCGGCAACATTACTAGCAGTCAGCTCTACGTTAAACGCCGCATCACGCAAGGCTTCCGCCAGACTAACCGAACGTGGTACTACACTAAAGACCGCATCAATACCGTGCTGGTGAACGACATCGCAATCGTTCGCCAGACAACCGGCAATGCCGATCACCGGTTTGTTGAACTGCTTGGCCGCACGCGCTACCCCAATCGGGGTTTTTCCGTGAATGGTCTGGCTGTCGATACGCCCTTCACCGGTGATCACCAGATCCGCATCGCACACCACATCACGCAGATTTACAGCATCCATCACGATATCGATACCCGGTCGTAAAGATGCCTGTAATAACCCCATTAGTGCTGCGCCCAAGCCGCCCGCCGCACCAGCCCCAGCACGATTTTTTACATCGCACCCCAGTTGTGCCTGCATCAAATCGGCATAGTGTGCCAAGTTAGCGTCGAGCTGCGCCACCATCTCTGGCGTTGCCCCTTTTTGTGGACCAAATACTTGCGAAGCGCCTTTCAAGCCGCACAGTGGGTTATCTACGTCACACGCGACTTCAATTTCAATGTGCGCTAAACGTGGGTCAAGACCCGACATGTCGATAGTCGCCAAACGTGCCAGTGCCCCGCCACCGTACCCGATCTCTTTGCCTTGTTTATCCAACAGGCGAATACCAAGTGCTTGCGCCATGCCAATCCCACCATCATTGGTGGCACTGCCGCCAATGCCGATGATGATTCGGTGAACCCCGCGCTCTAAAGCGGCCAAAATCAGCTCACCGGTACCATAAGTGGTGGTTTGCAGTGGATTGCGCTGCTCTGGTGTCACCAAATGCAAACCTGAGGCTGCTGCCATTTCGATAACTGCGGTTTGCTGATCCCCCATCAAACCGTAGAATGCATCAACCTGTTCACCCAGAGGGCCTGTCACTTGGCAGTGAATAATCTCTCCACCGGTAGCATCGATGAGAGATTGTACTGTGCCCTCACCGCCATCAGCCATCGGCAATTTAACGTATTCGGCATCTGGCAGTATTTTACGAAATCCAGATTCAATGGCCGTTGCCACTTCCATGGCCGTCAGGCTTTCTTTATAGGAATCTGGCGCGATTACAATTTTCATTATAAGCCTCTTAGACAAACAGACCGAATACACCAAAGATCAATGTGGACACTGCCGCAATCATCAGACCAACCGCCGATTCGTACGGGATCAGTGCCAAACGTTCTTTCATATCCATATGCACAGATCCACCGGTAGCGTGGAAGAAACTACCGTGCGGCATGTGGTCAAACACGGTAGCACCGGCATGGATCATCGCCGCGCCCGCCAA
>NZ_JBOFRH010000496.1:0-2142 GCF_051650925.1 Plesiomonas sp. | reverse complement strand
CGTTCACTGCGTAACTGATAAATCTCGCGCGCAAGACTGTCAGTTTGCGCCGTTTCGGTGATCGCAAAAATCACAGTGGCATTCACAGCCTGTCGTGCAGCGGCTAGCAATGTCGGTTTATCAACAAACAATTTCCAGTGGCGGGAAGGAGCAATAGTTCCGGCCAACACACTCTGTATGGCTAAAATTTGATCTTCATCGGCCAGAGAGCCAAGCACCAGATCATTTTCAGACGTATGCAATGCCAACCGATTTTGCTGAACAGAGAGTTTCACGCTCACGCCGGCCGACACGCCTAGCGCATTGCGCCAGTATGCTAAATCATACTCAATTAACTCAGCTTGGCGGCTCAAGTGTACACAACCGGCTAACCACGGATTACACTGATTCAACCCCTGCCGCTGTTGCTGAACATTCGCCCCTACGCCCACCACCAATACGGTCAGCGCTTTATCCTCTGCCCAGCGCGAAAGTGCCTGTATATCTTTTTGTAACCCGGCCACTTCACTGCTCTCTAAAGAGGCGGCCTGATACTGCACAATAATAATGTCTAGCCGCTTGAGGCCAAACCAGCGCATTTCATTTGGAAAACGGTTTAGCCATTTCCCCTGACTATCTTGTTCCAACTGAAATATATCACCAACAAGCTGCTCATTTTTCAGTACCGCTTGATAAGACTCGCCAAGCGGTAACGCGGTGGAAAAATAGTAGCGAGTATTGGGCTCAAAACGCTGTAAAAACGTGACAATTAACAGCTCAGCAATGGGAGGGTGATCTGCGGTCACCCAATACACTCCGCCTTCACGCAGTTCGGTGAAGCTGGTAGGTAACCCATCAATCGCTAATTGGAACGTATCATTCATTATATTGAGTTCTCAATGCATAGGGCTTATCTACAATACAACCTTATTAAACAATCATTTGTCACAAAAATGGCGTTTAACAAATGAAATATAACTGTGCGTTGTACTCTCATATCAATAATAATAAAACACTGTGCTTATTTTGTATTTTTTTGCTAAAAGTGCGTTATTTTTAAACATAACACATATGCAAAACAAATAGACTAACAGTGCCATAAAGTCTACATTTACCTTGGGTTATGTAGAATCTGCAACTAACATTATTCTTACGATGACGGCATCTAATAAACCTATTTCAAACCGCCGTGCATTGCCGACGCACCGTTAACCTATCCTTGTTCCATTCATATGCGGCATTTGGGTGTTGAATTTACAGGAAGTCCGTAAGCATCTGAGGAATGAGTGATGGATAAGATAACAAAACAATATGTCGTCGGTGATGATGTGGCTAACCTGATCCACTGCTACAGTATGAATCAAATGCAGTACCTTGAAGTAAAAGATATTCAGGCAATCAAACAAATAACACAGCGCTGGCCGCTGCTCGCAGAGTCTGTTGATGAAGCGATAACACAGCCATCAACGGTAAAAAAAAGTTGAGCATGATGCCAAGATAAACACCGTCTGTAACTGACCACACAAAGGATATGCGCTATGCCAGTGATTGCTATTCAAGGGATTCGCGGAGGATGCGGTGCAACAACCGTCGCCGCAGGGCTGGCAGCCGCACTTCAGAGCTTAAACTATCCAGTATTACTGTGGGATTTAAGCCCCAATAACCTGCTTGGCCAACATCTTGGGCTGCCTTTTAGCGAACCAACCGGCTGGGCTAATGCCATGACGCAAGAGCAGCCTTGGCATCATGCCGCCTTTACCACCGAACATGCTGGTCTCCAATTATTGCCTTTTGGCCTTATCAATAACATTCAGGCACTCAATTCACTGCCCGAAGATTGGCTGAGCAAGGCACTCGCTCGCCTAGACCTGCCACGCAACAGCTGGGTGATCCTTGATACCCCTTTGTACCCACATTTTCTCAGCCAACAAGCTGAACAGGCGGCAGATATTTGGCTACAAGTTACCGAGGCCGATCCTGCCTGCCATGCCCTAATGCAAAGCCGTTTGCCGACAGAGGCCAATGCTACTCCCGAAAATACCTCGGTGAGTGAACCTGATCACAAGCTAGCCAACACAGAAATTACCCCTCAAACCAGTGAGCCACAACCTGATGCACATAAAACGCAAAATAATCTACATCAGGATGATGCGAAAAATGCGG
>NZ_JBOFRH010000495.1:0-2866 GCF_051650925.1 Plesiomonas sp. | reverse complement strand
CGGCAAAGTTTAAACGCCTGATTAAAGATGAAAAATATGATGAGGCGTTAGATGTCGCGCGTCAGCAGGTTGAGAGCGGAGCTCAGATCATCGATATCAACATGGATGAAGGCATGCTTGATGCTGAAAAAGCCATGGTGCGCTTTTTAAATTTGATCGCCTCTGAGCCTGATATTGCTCGTGTTCCGGTGATGATTGACTCCTCAAAGTGGGAGGTGATTGAAGCTGGGCTAAAATGTGTTCAGGGTAAAGGCATTGTTAACTCAATTTCGATGAAAGAGGGCGAGGAGAAATTTCTGGCGCAGGCGCGTCTGGTACGCCGCTATGGTGCCGCGGTGGTGGTGATGGCGTTTGATGAAGCTGGGCAAGCTGATACCCGAGCCCGTAAATTTGAGATTTGTCAGCGCGCTTACCGGTTGCTCACCGAACAGATTGGTTTCCCACCGGAAGATATTATTTTTGACCCGAATATTTTTGCTATTGCGACCGGTATTGAAGAGCACAACAACTATGCGGTTGATTTTATTGAGGCGTGTGCGGATATCAAACAGCACTTACCGCATGCCTTAATTTCCGGTGGCGTATCGAATGTCTCATTTTCGTTTCGTGGGAATGATTCGGTGCGTGAGGCTATTCACGCAGTATTCCTGTATTACGCCATTCGTAATGGGATGGATATGGGCATTGTGAATGCCGGCCAGTTAGCTATTTATGATGATCTGCCTGCGCAATTGCGTGATGCTGTTGAGGATGTGGTGCTAAACCGCCGTGCCGATAGCACGGAAAACTTGCTGGCGTTGGCTGAGAAATATCGGGCAGCAAAAAGTGGTGAAACGGAAGACAAACAGGCAGCAGAGTGGCGCAGTTGGCCGGTGAGTAAGCGGCTTGAGTATGCGCTGGTGAAAGGGGTTACCGAGTTTATTGAGCAAGATACCGAAGCGGCTCGGCAGGAGGCTGAAAAACCACTGCATGTCATTGAAGGCCCGTTGATGGCCGGCATGAATGTGGTCGGTGATCTGTTCGGGGAAGGTAAAATGTTTTTGCCGCAGGTAGTTAAATCTGCGCGCGTGATGAAGCAGGCGGTTGCCTATTTAGAGCCCTATATTCAGGCCTCAAAACAGCAGGGGTCTTCGGCCGGTAAAATTTTACTGGCGACCGTAAAGGGCGATGTGCATGATATCGGCAAAAATATTGTTGGGGTGGTTTTGCAGTGTAATAACTATGAAATCATCGATTTAGGTGTGATGGTCTCGTGTGAGAAGATCCTTAAAACAGCCCGTGAACAGAATGTCGATATTATCGGTCTATCTGGATTAATCACCCCTTCGCTCGATGAAATGGTGCATGTAGCCAAAGAGATGCAGCGGCAGGGCTTTACCGTTCCGCTACTGATTGGCGGAGCGACCACGTCAAAAGCCCATACTGCGGTAAAAATTGAGCAAAACTACAGCGGCCCGACAACGTACGTACAAAATGCCTCACGTACGGTCGGGGTCTGCTCTGCACTGTTGTCTGAAACGCAAAAAGAGGATTTTGTTGCGCGTACCCGCCGTGAGTATGAACAAGTACGCGCACAATTTGCCCGTAAAAAACCGCGTACACCGCCGATCACTCTGGCACAAGCGCGTGCCAATGCAGTAAAAATTGATTGGGAAAACTACCAGCCACCGGTGCCAAAACAGCTGGGCGTGCGTGAAGTGGCCGCCGATATCAGTACGTTGCGCGAATATATTGATTGGACTCCATTTTTCATGACCTGGTCTTTGGCCGGCAAGTATCCGCAAATTTTGCAAGATGAGGTTGTCGGTGAGGCCGCGCAAAATGTGTTTGCCGATGCTAACGCTATGCTCGATCAACTGGCTGCCGATCGATCTTTGCAACCGCGTGGAGTGATGGGGCTGTTTGCCGCTAACAGTGTTGATGATGATGTGGTTATTTATGCTGATGATAGTCGTCAGCAGGTGTTAGCGGTCAGCCACCATCTGCGTCAGCAAACGGAGAAAAGCGAGTTTCCCAATTACTGCTTGAGTGATTTTATTGCCCCACAATCTAGCGGAAAAGCTGACTATTACGGCGCATTTGCAGTGACTGGGGGGTTAGAAGAGCATGACTTGGCCGATGCGTTTGATGCCAAGCAAGATGACTACAATAAAATCATGGTGAAGGCGATAGCCGATCGGTTAGCCGAGGCGTTTGCAGAATATTTGCATCAGCAGGTACGCCAATCGTTTTGGGGATATGCGCCAGATGAGCAACTCAGTAATGAGGAGCTAATCCGTGAGAATTATCAGGGGATCAGACCAGCACCGGGCTATGCAGCTTGCCCTGAGCATACCGAAAAAGCAGCTATTTGGTCATTGTTACAGGTTGAGGAGCGTATTGGGATGCGTCTGACGGAGTCCTATGCCATGTGGCCGGGGGCATCAGTATCGGGCTGGTATTTTAGTCATCCTGACAGTAAATATTTTGCAGTAGCACAGGTACAACGTGATCAGATTCAGGATTATGCCACCCGTAAAGGTCTGTCGGTTGTGGAAACCGAACGTTGGCTGACACCTAATTTGGGCTACGATCCGGAAGATTAAGGTGAGATTTGCTGCGGGTGCTGTGCTGCGGCACCCGCAAAGCGGTGGTTACGTTGGTTATCACTGCTCTAATAGCCGCTGGTGCAGTATTTGCACCACACGGTCAGCATCAGAGCCTCGTGTTAACAGACATAAGTTGTGGGCACTTGCGCCATAGCTGATCATGCGGATATTCACGTTACTCAGTGCATCAAAAATCTGCTTACCAGCCCCCGCCGTTTGGCTCATCTGATTGCCAATCAGTGCCACGAGTGCTAAATCGTGTTCCACTTCTACCCGGC
>NZ_JBOFRH010000494.1:0-1473 GCF_051650925.1 Plesiomonas sp. | reverse complement strand
TGGTGGCGTGACTTCCTGCGTGATCACATTGATGTGGTGGCGATGAATGAAGAAGAAGCGGCAGCGCTGACCGGTATCGAAGATCCGCTGGCGGCCTCTGATAAGGCGCTGGATTGGGTTGATCTGGTGCTGTGTACTGCCGGTCCTGTCGGCCTGTACATGGCCGGTTATACCGATGAAAGCACGCTGCGTCAGACCCAGCATCCGTTGCTGCCGGGGGTGATCCCAGAGTTTAACCTGTACGAGTTCAGCCGTCCGATGCATCGTGAGGCGTGTGAAAATCCAAAGCGGATTTACTCGCATATCTCCCCGTACATGGGCGGCCCAGAAAAAATCATGAACACCAACGGTGCCGGTGATGCCGCGCTGTCATCGATTTTGCATGACATGGCCGCAAATCAGTATCACCGTAATAACGTTCCGAACTCCAGCAAGCATATGCGCACCTTTATGAGCTATTCCTCACTGGCGCAACTGTGCAAATACGCTAACCGCGTGAGCTATCAAGTGTTGAACCAGCACTCTCCACGTTTGACTCGTGGTCTGCCAGAGCGTGAAGACAGCTTGGAAGAGTCCTACTGGGAACGTTAATCGACATTTAGATTGTACGCATCCCACCGATCAGGCCAGCATAGTTATGCTGGCTTTTTTTATATTCATGCTAGGTTCGTACATCGTGTTACATATGAAGCTGTTTTATATGACACGGTGACTAGCGATGGCCTATGGGGCGGCCAGCCGGCCTTTTTTAAATGCAATATAAACACGGTTTAAAATCTTCATAAATTTGAGCTGAAACGTTCATATTTAGCGTTTAGTGATAAACTTTATGATTAAACCGAATTTTTTCACTATTTAAGGCAGATTTAATTTTTCCTGCATGCTAAAAAGGCGCCCTAAATCCGATGCCCCACATGCTGTTATTATTAGAGAGGGAACGATGAAGTTGATTTTACGCTTGCTGGCAGGTATTGCTTTCGGTGTACTTTGCGGCCTTTTTGCACCAGATCTGTTTATCCGTGTACTGATCACCGCCAAGGTGCTGATCAGCCAGATGATTGGTTTTACCATCCCGCTATTGATCCTGTTTTTTGTTACCAGCGGTATTGCCAGTTTGCCGAAGAACTCCGGTAAATTGCTCGGCAAAACCGTTGGCTTGGCCTATGCCTCCACGGTAGGTGCGGGTTTCCTCGCTTACTTTGCCTCTATCCAGATCCTGCCATCATTGCTGAGCCATGCTGGTACGCTGGCGGAGCCGGTACGTAAGTTAGAGCCACTGATGACTCTGCAAATCCCGCCAGTGATGGGCGTGATGAGTGCGCTGGTGCTGGCATTCGTGTTCGGTCTGGGCATTGTGTCCACCGGCAGCAGCGAAATGAAAAAGCTGAGCGACCAAGGCCGTGACATCATTGAACTGCTGCTGAGCAAGTGCATGATCCCGGCGCTGCCGTTCTATATCGCCGGTGTTTTTGC
>NZ_JBOFRH010000493.1:0-4918 GCF_051650925.1 Plesiomonas sp. | reverse complement strand
CCACACAAACGTTGCGATAACCGCGTTGTGTGGCAACTGCAATATTGAGTTTTATCCTGCAAATATTGTCAGAAAATCAACGATATTCAGTGATTACGCCGGATTTGTCAGGATGCACAGACGTTCACGGCTGTAAATTTTGTGGCTATGTTTATTCGTACAGAGTGTCACCAGACTGTTTTGTGTTTGTAACTAAGCTGTCATTGTGAGCGCCTATATTTCCCATGCAGACCGACAACAGTCGGCAGGATACTGTTTTATATGGAGATATAATCACAATGACAACACGTTTTTCTTTTGCGCTTATCACTACGGCAATCATGATCTCTTTAGGGGCTCAGGCCGCTGACCATCAGGATGTTGGCAGTAAAGCAGATAAATCTGCCGGTACGCCACCGCTAAGTTCACGCGCAGCGCAAGGAGATATCACACAGTTTGGTGGTGCTCGCCGCGTGATTGCCGAGCAGACCGCTGCGCTGCGCGCCTCATTATCTGGCAAGCACGTGAAGAACGTGATTTTACTGATTGGCGATGGCATGGGGGATTCAGAGATCACCAGTGCGCGTAACTATGCTGAAGGTGCAGGTGGTTATTTTAAGGGGATTGATGCCTTACCGTTAACCGGCCAGTACACACACTATGCGCTGGATAAGAAAACCGGAAAGCCCGATTATGTGACTGACTCTGCCGCATCAGCCACTGCGTGGAGTACAGGCTTTAAAACCTACAACGGTGCACTGAGTGTTGATATCACAGAAACATCACACACAACATTACTGGAATTGGCTAAATTAGCTGGAAAATCGACCGGTAACGTCTCTACCGCAGAACTACAAGATGCTACACCTGCCGCGCAGGTTGCGCATGTTACTGCACGCAAATGTTATGGCCCTGATACCACCACACTGCTTTGCCCGAGTAATGCGCTTGAAAATGGTGGTAAAGGATCTGTAACAGAGCAAATGTTGAAAACCCGCCCCGATGTGTCACTGGGTGGGGGTATGAAAACGTTTGCTGAAGTCTCTAAAGCGGGGCAATGGCAGGGGAAAACATTGCGTGAGCAAGCACTGGCACAAGGGTATGTGATTGTTGAAAACAGAGATGATTTGGGCAAAATTACCCGTGCTAATCAGAAAGCACCGCTGTTAGGGCTGTTTTCTGATGGCAATATGCCGGTTCGCTGGCAGGGGCCGAAAGCCAGTTTACACGGTAATCTGACACAGCCTGCGGTGACTTGCACCAATAACCCGGCTCGTACAGCGGCAGTACCCACATTGGCAGAGATGACAGAAAAAGCGATTCACTTGCTTAAAGATAATAAAAAGGGTTTTTTCTTGCAGGTTGAAGGTGCTTCTATCGATAAACAAGATCATGCGGCTAACCCGTGCGGTCAGTTTGGTGAAACGGTAGATCTGGATGAAGCCGTACAAAAAGCGCTGGAGTTTGCACGTAAAGAGGGGGATACGCTGGTGGTTGTGACTGCCGATCATGCGCATTCCAGCCAAATAGTTGCGCCTGATACGAAAGCACCGGGCTTGACGCAGGCGCTGACGACCAAAGATGGTGCAATTATGGCCATCAGTTATGGTACGGCGGAAGAGGGATCTCAAGAGCATACGGGTTCACAATTACGCATTGCGGCATACGGCCCGCGAGCGGCAAACGTTGTCGGGTTGACCGATCAAACCGATCTGTTCTTTACTCTGCGTGATGCCATGAATATCAAGCAGTAAGCTTTATTTTAAATAAAGTAAAGTTCGATGCATGGCGGAGATAAGTATTTTCTTATCTCCGCCATTTTTTTATGCGATCTTTTGTGATGAGCTCTGGAGCGAGTGTTGTATTTACGGCGTGATTTACCGGATTAACACTGAGACTTGATCAGTGCGATGCATTGACCGGTCGAGCTTTTTGGTTGCTCTGCTTTAACCGCTGTTTTTGCTTGTACTGCTGATACATTACTTCCCCGACACACAGCACAAGCCCAAGCCAGATGAAACTAAAACTGATGCCCTTAACGCGATCAAATGGCTCATCAAAAATCAGCACTGCCAGCAAAAACTGCAAAGACGGCTCGATATACTGCACCAAGCCGACAATGGTCAAAGAGGTGCGTTTTACGGCCAAAGCAAACAGCAGCAGAGGCAGCAATGTGACCGGTGCACTGAGAATGTAGCCTGCGCGGGTGAGAGTATCGGCATCGAGCAGTACACTGTGACCACTGACTAGCAGCCACACGGCATAGGCCAGCGCAAAAGGAAACAGGCACAGTGTTTCCACGCTGAGCGCGGTGATTGAATCATAATTAACGTGTTTACGGATCAGACCGTATACGGCAAAAGCTGAACCCATCAGCATTGCTAGCCACGGTAATTGCCCGTAATGCCAAACCTGATAACCCACACCGATAATGGCGCAGATAACAGCCCAACGCTGATAACGGGTTAATTTGTCACTGAGAAATATAACGCCCAGTGCAATAGAGCAAAGTGGGTTGATAAAATATCCAAGGCTTGCAGAGAGCACTTGATCATGGGTGATAGCATAGGTGAATGCTGTCCAGGATATGCACATCACCAAGCTACCCAATAAACATCCAATCAGTGATTTTTTATCCAACCACACTTGTTTAAATGAGGTTTTATTCTGCATAAAACAGCGGGCAAGCAGTAACAGTGGCAGTGACCAAATTAACCGTTGTGAGAGCAGTTCAAGGGCATTTGCACCGGGAATGAGCCGGTAGAAGATTGGGGTTATCCCCCATAAAATAAATGCAGCGGCAGCGATAAAAGGGCCGGAAAACAGTAGGGGCATATATATTGCGGTATTGTTGTGCAATACCGCACCTGTAGGTAAATTATCGGATTATTTATGTTCAATGCCGATGAGCAAACAGCACGGAGCTAAAAGCGCCTATCTTTACGACATTAACTGTTGTCCATAATCATACAATGCTTTCAGCAATGCTAATTTTTCCGGATTATCGTCATAAAAATTTGCCAAATCTTCTAAGCTGCGCACAAATGCGGGGGCTTGTGCGGTAAGCGCTTCATGCCGGTGGGTAAACCACTGCTGTTGCTCAACCGCGGTTAATGTTTGAGGATAGTTGCGTGCACGGTGGCGAAACAGCAATGGCGTAATTCGCTTATCAGTAAATTGTAAATCTAATTCACCGAGTTGTTCGGGCGAGGTTTGCTGAATAATACGCATAGCTGCTTTATCGGCATCAGAGAAGAAACCGTCATATAGCTGTGCATCAACATTATTTTGTGCAGGGTACACTTTTTCCTGTGCAAATATGGCAACCAGTTTTTCCCGTAATTCAGGCGTCTCACGCAGGCGTTGTAAGTGAGCTAAACAAGCTTCACGGTTAATACCCAAACGCTCAGTATTTTCAGGTAACAGTGTTTTTGCCGGAGCCAAAATCGGACACTTGTTGATATGAACCAATTTCAGTGGAAGTCGGCTTTCACCGGCAGCCAGTTCTGCAGTGGGGGTGTACAGTTTTTCGCGTAGTACATCAGCGCTTTCAGTGAGTAGCGGGGTAATATCTCCAGCCAGATCAACCACAATTACCGCATTTTGGTTATGCGGATGCCACGCTATCGGGGCTATCCAGCTGGTATTGCCGCGCCATGCGCCGAACATACCGGAAACATGCACTAACGGTGACATATTCACCAGATCGAGTAGCGCAGAGATTTTACGTTTATGACGATGAGTCAAAAAATAATCAAACAGTTTAGGCTGTGCCTGTTTTAAGCGTTTTGCCATAGCAATAGTGGCATACACATCAGACATCGCATCGTGTGCCTGAGTATGCTCAATACCATTGGCACGTGTTAAGCGCTCAAGTTTAAAGCTGGGTAAGCCGTCATCACCCTCAGGCCACTCAATACCGTCTGGGCGAAGTGCGTAACAGGCGCGCACAACATCAAGCAGATCCCAGCGTGAATTGTGGTTTTGCCAGCTATAAGCGTAGGGATCAATGAAGTTTCGATAAAAAATATTGCGAGTAACCTCATCATCAAACCGGATATTGTTATAACCCACAATACAGGTGTTCGGCACACTAAATTGCTGGTGAATTTGGCGAGCAAATTCGGCCTCGCACACACCTTTTTTTGCCGCAAGTTGTGGCGTAATACCGGTGATCATGACAGCTTCAGGTTGTGGCAAATAGTCATCAGTCGGCTGGCAATAGATCACCAATGGTTCGTCTATGACATTAAAATCACTGTCTGTACGTACACCGGCAAACTGTGAAGGGCGATCAAGTGCTGGGTGAGTACCCCAAGTTTCAAAATCATAAAAGTAAAATGTGTTTTCGGTTGAAGACGTCATCAGAATACCGGATTTTTGTTAATGCTTCAGCGTAGCCTACGCTAACGTTGAAAGCGATGAATCAAGGCCATAGTCAATATATACCGGATTTTAGCAAAGAATCGTATCTATTGGCGGAATAAATAACAAAAGTGTACGAATATTTTTGTGTATATGCTTCAGGTTTAAATATACCGTAAAGTACCTATAAATAAATATTATATCTCTGTCATGTATGGTTGCATTTCTATTTTATTTTAACTCGGTTGTTTTACTTATAATTAAATACAGTATTAACATGATGGAGTAATTCTTATCAGGCAAGTGATAATACGAGTGTAGAGTATGAGTGAGTTTTTATTTTTAACTTAAAATAATACGCCGAGTTCTCTACTGTCTAATTAATTATTTTTTTGGAGAAATACGTCATGGATGTAAATGCCTCTTCTAGTGGAACATCGAGTAGTACAAGCACGCCAACAATAGATTCACAAAGCTCTATTGCATCAACATCTACTGCATCTACATCTAAACCAGAAAATATACTAAGTCAGGCTTCTTCGAGCTCTGTTTCTGGTGATACGGGAGGAACAAA
>NZ_JBOFRH010000492.1:0-2861 GCF_051650925.1 Plesiomonas sp. | reverse complement strand
CTAGGTTCGCAAATCAGTGGTCTGGGCGTGGCAATGAAAAACGCCAACGACGGTGTTTCTATTGCACAAACTGCTGAAGGTGCAATGCAGGAATCAAGTAATATCCTGAATAAAATGCGTGATTTGGCTCTGCAATCAGCGAATGGTTCAAACTCAACAGAAGATCGTGCTGCAATCCAAAAGGAAGTGACAGCATTAAATAATGAAATGACCCGTATGGCTGAAACCACTACATTTGGTGGCCAGAAGCTGCTTGACGGTTCTTTTGGTACTAAAACCTTGCAGGTGGGTTCTGAAGCCAATGAAACCATCGATTTATCACTAAAGAGTACTAAAGCTGAAGATTTGGGTGCGAATGCACTGCGTGCTGGCCGAGTTGGTACTATTGCTGCGGGAGCAACTGCATCAAGTAATGGTGTGTCGGCTGGTACGTTAACCCTGAAAGGCAAGAAAGATGTTGCTGTTGATGTTAAAGCGGGTGACTCAGCAAAAGCCATTGCCGAAGCTGTAAATAAGAAAAGTTCTCAAACTGGGATCAAAGCTGAGGCAACTACATCACTGACGCTTGCCGCTGCAGGTAGTTCCATGGATATCACTATTTCTGCCGGTGGCCGTGATGCAGAGCGTATTACTGTAAATTCCGGTGATGTGAACAAGCAAGCTGAAGAGATCAATGCTAAGTCAGCCAAAACAGGCATTACTGCAACGGTTAATGATGATGGTGTGCTGCAGCTGAATAATAAAGCGGGCGAAGATATTCAAATCCAGAATAAAAATGCAGGCGCAGGCAATGAAGTTACCGTTAATTCAGGAAGTGGCTCTTCTGCTACATTATCCAGTGCTACGCCTGCTGTAATGGTTGGTGGCCAAATTGCTTATACCGCGAATGACAGCTTTAATATCACGGCATCTAAAGGCGGATCTCTTGGTTTAGGTGCTTCTGGTACTACTGTTGGTGCAAAGAAAGAGTCTATTGCTGATATTGATATGTCTACCCAAGATGGTGCTCAGCAAGCAATTAGTGCTATCGACGGTGCTCTGGCATCTATCGATGACCAGCGCTCTGATCTGGGTGCGCTGCAGAACCGTCTATCTAGTACTGTTAGCAACTTGGGTAATATCCAGGAAAATGCTTCTGCAGGCCGTAGCCGTATCATGGATGTAGATTTTGCTTCTGAAACTACTAACATGACTAAGCAACAAATTCTGCAACAAGCAGGTACTGCAATGCTGGCTCAGGCTAAGCAATTGCCTCAAGCTGCACTGTCACTGCTGGGTTAATGCCTTGCAAGGCTTGCACCGTTTTCTCGTGCAAGCCTGTAATAGCAACAGGGGTGCTATGCCCCTGTTGTGTTACTTCTTCATCTTTCCTGCTCAAAAGGCATGCTGATGTCTGTTTCTGGATTATCGATAACCCCTTGTTCCTTTACCTCTTCACCCGTATCTACCTTGCACTCTACTTCGGCATTACCCTCAGCCGTATCGTCTAGTACAACTCAAACTCATCATGCAGTATCTGGCAGCATTGATGCAACGCATACTGATATTGTGCGAGATAAACCACTGAACGAGCAGGGTATCCACGCCTCTGATACATCAACCCTTATTGAAGAGCCAGCCGAGCTAAGTGCGGTAACTCAGCAGATCAATGAGTTTATGCGCAGCACAAATCACCAACTGAGTTTTCATCTGGATGAAGATTTGAATCGTCAGATAGTTTCCGTGGTGGATTGTGAAAGTGGTGAGGTTATTCGCCAGTTACCTTCAAAAGAGATGTTGGAGCTTGCCAAAAAAATGGCGGATCAAATGGCAGGTATCTTGCTTAACATAGAAGCCTGATTTATTTGGCGAAATTGATATTGCCATCCCTTATTTCCTACGTACAGATAAACCCGTACACGATAACAAACAGAGGTGAAACATGCGCGCTCCCGGTATTGGTTCTGGTTTACCTGTCGCCGATTGGGTTGACATGATGGTGAAGGCGGAAGCCACACCAAAGTTAAAACAGTTTCAAAAACAGCAGCAAACGCTCGATACTCAAATATCCTCATACGGAAAATTGAAGTCTTCATTAACAGAGTTTCAAGACTCACTGAAACAAATGCAAAAAGATGAGGCCTTTGATAAACGCAAGGTCGATATTGTCGGTAAAGAGCCACCGTTCTCGGGGTCTGCCACCAAAGATGCAATCTCTGGTAGCTATGATGTAGCCGTGGAAAAGTTGGCTAAAGAGCAAAAAACTAATCTGGGCGCAGTTGTACCCGATACCAAGTTTGAGGCTGGAAAGCTTGATTTTAAAGTGGGCGACGAGAGCTTTTCGGTAGATGTAAAAAAAGACAGTAGCCTGAAAGATATTGCTGATGCGATCAACAAATCCCCCGATAATAAAGGGGTAAAAGCCACCATAGTGACCTATACCGATGATAACGGTAAGACACAAAATGAGCTGGTGTTGATGGGTGAGAAAACCGGTAAAGAGAATAGCTTTGAGGTGACATCTTCAGCTGACCCGAGCAGTCAACTTGGGCAGATGATCGCAGGGCAGAAAACGCCAGATGAAAATAAGCCACAAGATGCGATTTTAACCATTGATGGTAAAAAGATCACTAGTGCATCCAACAAAGTAGAAAATGCTATTCAGGGGCTGACGCTGGATCTGAAAGAAGTATCAGAAAAAGATACTGACGGTAAATTCAAAACTAACCGAGTCACGGTAGGCTATGACAATGGTGCAGTAAAGAGCAGCTTGAGTGGATTTGTTGAAGCGTACAACAGTATCATTGATATTACTGATGAACTGACCAAATACAATAGAGAGACCAGTACTGCAGCACCACTAACGGGTGATAGTCTTGTTC